>JBDSMV010000265.1:0-12944 GCA_039915715.1 Rubrivivax sp.
CGGGACGGAACTGAGCGAGCGAGCGGTCGTAGACCGCTTGTCCTCTCGCCGCGTCGCCATCGAAGACGTAGGCCCGAGCGAGTCGAATGGCATAGCCGCCTGAACCATGTGCGCGACCCAGAAGTCCGGTTCGATGTCGAACACCCGCTGCAAGCGTTGGTGGGCTTCCTGCACCCGCCCGGCGCCGAGCAGCGAGCCGCTTTCCAGGGTCAGCAGGATCAGGGACAGCGGATCGCTCTCGCGCGCCAGCCGAAGGCCAGCGCATAGGCGGGGTCCAGCGCAATCGCCTGCCGGTACAGATCGATGCTCTTGACGAGGCCCGCGGTCTTGATGCCCTGGGCCAGTTTGGCGGGCGGTGAGATAGAGCTGGCAGGCGTCGACGTTGCGGGTGCCACCCGCCCCTGCAAGCCGGTGCCGCGCCTTCTGCCCGAGGTGGGGTGCCAGCACCTGGGCCACCTTGGTCGAGATCGAGTCCTGCAGGTCGAACACCCGATCCAGGGCTTCTGGCAGTCGAACGTGGCTTTGAAGGATTGCAACTCGGGCGCAGCCATCGGCGGCTTCCGGGGGCTGACCGCGTTCAATTCGGGCGGCACGGCCACGGCCGACAACAACCAGCCGTCAGCCACCAAGGGCCCGGCGATGGGCACCTGGAAGAAGTCCGCCGATGGCACCTATGCCGTGCAACTGCGCTTCTGGCGCACCTGCCCGACGGCAGCCCCGCCGGCCAGCAGCGCCTGACCCGCACCGTCACCCTGTCGGCAGACGGCCAGTCGCTGACGGGCACGGTCACCACCCAGGCGCTCGACAACAGCGACACCGTGGTGATGATGCCGTGCGGCAGCGAAACCGGCGCGCGGATCGGCTGAGCGGTTGCTGCGGTTGTTGTCAGCGGCGCCGTTTGGCGCCGCCCAGCAGCGACCCCAGCACACCGCGGACCAGCTCGCGCCCGGCTGCCGAGCCGATGCTGCGCACCGCTGACGACGCGGCCTTTTCGGCCAGGCCGGCGTTGCGACCGCCGCGCGGGCCGGTGCTGCCGAAGACCGCGTCGCGCAGGCCGTCGAGCCAGCCGCCGCTGGCTGCTGCCGCGCTGCTGTCGGTGGCCGGGGCGCCGGCCCTTGCGTTCGCGCTCGGCAGGGGTTGGCCGCCGGTCTTGCCGGCCACAGCGCGTTGGTTGAGCTTCTCGTAAGCCGACTCTCGGTCGACGGTGGTCTCGTAGGTTCCGGCCACCAGGGAGTTCTTGATCACGGCGGCGCGTTGCTCAGCCGTGATCGGCCCGATCTGGCTGCCCGGTGGCAGCACGAACACGCGTTGCGTCACGCTCGGCCGGCCTTTTTCGTCCAGAAAGCTCACCAGCGCTTCGCCCACCGCCAGATCCATGATCGCTTTGGCCATGTCGCCGATGGCGGGGTTGGCGCGCATGGTTTCGGCGGCGGCCTTGACCGCCTTCTGGTCGCGCGGTGTGAAGGCGCGAAGGGCATGTTGAACACGGTTGCCCAATTGCGCCAGCACGCTGTCGGGCACGTCGAGCGGGTTCTGGGTCACGAAATACACACCGACACCCTTGCTTCGCACCAGCCGCACCACCAGTTCGATCCGTTCGACCAGCGCTGTCGGTGCGTCCTTGAACAACAGGTGGGCTTCGTCGAAGAAGAACACCAGCTTGGGTTTGTCGAGGTCGCCGACCTCGGGCAGCAACTCGAACAGCTCCGACAGCATCCACAGCAGAAAGGTGGCGTAGAGGCGCGGTGCATTCATCAACTGGTCGGCGGCCAGGATGTTCACGACGCCCTTTCCATCTGTTGTCTGAATGAAGTCGGCGATGTCGAGCATCGGCTCGCCAAAAAACTGGTCGCCGCCCTGTTCCTCGATCTGCATCAAACCGCGCTGGATGGCGCCGATGCTGGCCGCGCTGACATTGCCGTACTGCGTCGTGAACTGGCTCGCGTTCTGGCCCACATGCTGCAGCATCCCCCGCAGATCTTTCATGTCCAGCAGCAGCAGGCCGTTGTCGTCGGCGATCTTGAAGACCAGGCTCAGCACGCCGGCCTGGGTGTCATTCAGGGCCAGCATGCGCGACAGCAGCAGCGGGCCCATGTCGGACACCGTGGCCCGCACCGGGTGGCCCAGCTTGCCGAACACGTCCCACAAGGTGCTGGGGCAGGCAACCGGCGCCGGTTCGGGCAGACCCCTCTCTTTCAGGATCGAGGCGATCTTCGGGCTTAACGAACCGCGCTGCGTGATGCCGGTCAGGTCGCCCTTGACATCGGCCATGAACACCGGCACACCCAGCTTCGACAGGCTTTCGGCCATCGTCTGCAGCGTGATGGTCTTGCCGGTGCCGGTGGCGCCGGTGATCAGGCCATGGCGGTTGACCAGTGCCGGCAGCAACTCGCAACGAAGGTCGCCGTGCATCGCGACGAGGATCGGATCGGCCATCGGGTGCATCCCAGCTGTTGAACCCCGGCGAGTCTAGTGGCGGGGTGGCCCTGCGCTGCAGCCTAAAATCGCGACCCCTTCCCTCAGCCACAAGAAGCAGCATCCATGGCCGGTCATTCCAAGTGGGCCAACATCCAGCATCGCAAGGGCCGCCAGGACGAAAAGCGCGGCAAGGCGTGGACCCGGGTGATCCGCGAAATCATGGTGGCGGCACGGCTGGGCGGGGGTGACATCGCGTCGAACCCTCGGCTGCGGTTGGCGGTCGACAAGGCCAAGGCCGTGAACCTGCCGGTCGACACCGTCAAGCGCAACATCGACAAGGCCACCGGCAACCTCGAAGGCGTCGACTACGAAGAGATCCGCTACGAGGGCTACGGCATCGGCGGCGCTGCGGTCATCGTCGACTGCATGACCGACAACCGCGTGCGCACGGTGGCCGAAGTGCGACATGCCTTCAGCAAATGTGGCGGCAACCTGGGCACCGAAGGCTCGGTGGCGTTTCAGTTCAGGCACTGCGGGCAGTTCGTGTTCGCACCCGGTGCGTCAGAAGACCAACTGATGGAAGTGACGCTTGAAGCCGGGGCCGACGATGTCGTCACCGGCGACGACGGCTCGATCGAGGTGCTGTGCGGGGTGGCCGAATTCGAGGCCGTCAAAAGCGCACTGGAAGGCGCCGGGCTCAAGCCCGAGATTGCCGAGATCACGATGCGCGCCGAGAACCCGGTCGACTTGGAGGGCGACGATGCGGTCCGGATGCAGAAGCTGCTCGACATGATCGAGGACCTGGACGACGTGCAGGACGTCTATTCCAACGCCAGCCTTTGAAATGAAAGTCCTCGTGATCGGCGGTGGCGGGCGCGAACATGCGCTGGCCTGGAAGCTGGCGCAGTGCGAACGCGTGCAAACCGTGTTCGTCGCGCCCGGCAACGGCGGCACCGCGGCCGACCCGCGGTTGCACAACCTGCCGCTGACCGATCCCGTTGCCTGGGCCGACTTCGCGGCGGCCGAGAAGATCGCCTTGACCGTGGTCGGCCCCGAAGCCCCACTGGCAGCCGGCGTGGTCGACCTGTTCAGAAGCCGCGGCCTGCGCATCGTCGGCCCCACCCAGGCCGCGGCGCGGCTCGAGAGTTCCAAGTCCTTCGCCAAGGAGTTCATGCAGCGCCATGGCATCCCGACCGCGCTGTATGCCAGCTTCACCGATGCGGCCGCGGCGCATGCCCACATCGACCGCCGCGGCGCGCCGATCGTGATCAAGGCCGACGGGTTGGCAGCCGGCAAAGGCGTGGTGGTGGCAATGACCACCGACGAAGCCCATGCGGCGGTCGACGAGATGCTGAAGGGCCCGTCGGACGGCCCGCGCGCTGCGCGCCTGGTGATCGAGGACTTTCTGCAGGGCGAAGAAGCCAGCTTCATCGTGCTGTGCGACGGGCGCCATGCGCTGCCCCTGGCCACGAGCCAGGACCACAAGCGCATCGGCGATGGCGATACGGGTCCCAACACTGGCGGGATGGGCGCGTATTCGCCGGCACCGGTGGTCACGCCCAATGTCCATGCACGGGTGATGCAGGACATCATCCACCCGACCCTTGCCGGCATGGCGCGCGACGGCACGCCGTTCACCGGCTTCCTCTATGCCGGATTGATGATCGATGTGCAGGGCCAGCCGCGCACGATCGAGTTCAACTGCCGCTTGGGCGACCCTGAAGCGCAGGCGATCCTGATGCGCCTGAAGAGCGACTTGTTCGAGGTGCTGATGCTGGCCACCGGAGCGGGCACCGGCACCGAAGCCGACCGTGGCCTCGACACCACCGAGATGCAATGGGACCGGCGCGTGGCACTCGGCGTGGTGATGGCCGCGCAGGGCTACCCGGCCGCGCCGCGGGCCGGTGACGCGATCGAAGGCCTGCCAGCGCTCGAGTCCGCTGGCGACCTGCAGGTGTTTCATGCCGGCACCGCGCTGCGCGACGGCGCGCTCGTCACCAGCGGCGGCCGGGTGCTGTGCGTGACGGCACTGGCCGATTCGGTACGGCTGGCGCAGCAGCGGGCATTGCAGACCGTGCGCCAGATTCGCATCGACGGTGCGCAGTGGCGCAACGACATCGGCCAGCGCGCCATCAAGGTACCGGGTTCATGAAGCAGGTGGCGGCGTCGGCCGACACCGGCGCGGTTCGTGACTACCTGTTGGGCCTGCAGCGCCGCATCGTCGCTGCGGTAGAGACCGAAGACGGCCAGCCGTTCCGCAGCGACGGCTGGACCCGGCCGGCTGGGGGCGTGCTGCAGGGCGATGGCCTGACGCTACTGCTGGAAGGCGGCCGGATGCTGGAACGCGGCGGCTGCAACTTCAGCCATGTCACCGGCGCGTCGCTGCCGCCTTCGGCCACCCAGAACCGCAGCCAACTGGCGGGTGCGCCCTTCGAAGCTCTGGGCGTGTCACTGGTGATGCACCCGCTGAATCCGTATGTGCCGACGGTGCACATGAACGTGCGGTTGCTGGTGGTGTTTCCAGAAGGGAGTGAGCCGGTGAGCTGGTTCGGCGGTGGCATGGACCTGACGCCGTATTACGGCTTCGAAGACGATGCGCGCCACTTTCACCAGGTCTGCCACGATGCGGTCGCACCGTTCGGAGCCGACAAGTACCCGCGCTTCAAACGCTGGTGTGACGAGTACTTCCACCTGAAGCACCGCAACGAGCCGCGCGGCATCGGCGGCATCTTCTACGACGACTTCGACGAGGGCGGCTTCGATGCCGGCTTCAGGCTGATGCAGTCGGTGGGCGATGCGTTCATCCCCGCATGGTTGCCGATCGTGCAGCGCCGCCGCGGCGTCGACTATGGTGAACGCGAGCGCGACTTCCAGGCTTATCGCCGCGGCCGCTATGTCGAATTCAATCTGGTGTGGGACCGCGGCACCCACTTCGGTTTGCATGGTGGTGGGCGCACCGAAAGCATCCTGATGAGCATGCCGCCGATCGTGAAGTGGCGCTATGACTGGCATCCGGAGCCGGGCAGCCCCGAAGCGCGACTGGCCGGCGACTTCCTGCGACCACGCGACTGGCTGAACGAGTAATGGCTGGCATCGCGGATCGCGTGACCGGCCTTCGTCGGGTCGGACTCTTCGGCGGCACCTTCGACCCGGTGCATGAGGCGCATGTGGCGCTGGCCCATGCGGCGCTGGCGCATTTCGAACTCGATCATTTGCGCTGGATACCGAGTGGGCGGTCGTGGCAGAAGGTGCAAGGTTCCGGCACGCCCATCACGCCCGCAGCCGATCGCGAAGCGATGGTGCGCCTGGCGATCGAAGGCGAGCCGCGCTTCGTCCTCGACCGCATCGAGCTCGAGCGGCCCGGCCCCAGCTACACGCTCGACACGGTGCGGCAGTTGCACGTGAACGAGCCCGATGTCGAATGGGTGCTGATCCTGGGCCAGGACCAATATGCCGGCCTGCACACCTGGCACGACTGGAGCGAACTGCTGGGGCTGGTGACGCTGGCGGTGGCCAACCGGCCCGGGCCGGTGCGCGAGCCGGCAGCGGAGGTGCAGGCGCACGATCACCAGGCCGTGCCGCTGCCGATGCTGGACATCTCGTCGACCGCCATCCGCGCCGCTGTGGCCGCGGGTCGGGACATCTCGCAACTGGTGCCGCTCGCCGTGGCGCGCTATATTGATTCACACCACCTGTACCGGAGCTGAATGGACATTCGAAAGCTGCAACGCGCCATCGTCGATGGGCTCGAAGACGTCAAAGGCCAACACATCGCGGTCTTCAACACCGAGCACCTGTCGGCCCTGTTCGAACGCGTGATCATCGCCACCGGCGCCAGCAACCGCCAGACCAAGTCGCTGGCCGCCAGCGTGCGCGACAGCGTCAAGAAACGCGGCATGCAGGTCATGAGCACCGAGGGCGAAGAGAACGGCGAATGGATCATCGTCGACTGCGGCGCCGCGGTGGCGCACATCATGCAGCCGGCGATCCGCGACTACTACCACCTGGAAGAGATCTGGGGCGGCAAGTCGGTGCGGCTGAAGGCCGGCGAAGGCGGGCGACCCGGGCTCGTCAAGGCCGGCGAAGCGGACGCCACGGGGCGCCGCGGCAGCGGTGGGTCGACGGGGAAAGCTGCAACCGGCAAGTCTGCGGCCGCGGCTGGCAAGAAGATCGCGACCCAGACAGCCGCCCCGAAGAAGTCGACCACGGGCAGTGCCACAGCGGTCACCGCTGCCGGCAAGGCGGCACTGACGCGCCGGGTCGCGGGCGGCAAGCCGGCCGCGCGTCCGCCTGCCGCCAAGCGCCCGGCCCCTGCGGCGACCGGACCGGCTGCCAAGAAAGCCGCCGCCAACAAGTCGGCAGCCTACAAGCGGGTTGGCGCCAAGCGGCCGACCGGCACGGCGGCACCGACATCGCCTCGGGTTTCAGAGCCGGGTCCGGCAAGAAAGCCGGCTAAGAAGCCGCTGGCAAGGCCCGCACGCAAGGCCCCGCGCGCCGGCTGATCTGCGATGCAACTGCTGGTGGTGGCGGTGGGCCAGCGCCAGCCGGCCTGGGCCGATGTTGCGTGGGACGACTTCGCCAAGCGCTTTCCACCCGAGATGCGTCTGGTGCTGAGCGCATTGAAGGCCGAACCCCGCAGCAGTGGCAAGAGCCCCGAGCAGTGCATGGCCGCCGAAGCCGCGCGCTTCGACGCTGTGCTGCAGAAACAGGCGCGGCAGGGCCGCGCTGCGCGGCGCATCGTGCTGGATGAAGCCGGCAGCCGCCGCAGCACGGTGCAGTTGGCCGAGCGGTTGCGCATCTGGCGAGACGACGGGCGCGATGCCGTGTTGCTGGTGGGAGGCCCGGACGGGCTCGATCCGGCCCTCAAGGACACGGCCGACGAAACCCTGCGCCTGTCGGATTTGACCTTGCCGCATGCGTTGGCGCGGGTGCTGCTGGCCGAGGCCCTGTACCGCGCTGCGACGGTGCTGCAGGGGCACCCGTATCACCGCGAATGAGGACCGCCATCCTGCAGCGCTGTGGCAGCAGGGCTCAGGATGCACCATGGACAATGGCGGCCGATGGATGCCGATCCCGCCTTTGCCGACCCCCTGCCTGAAGCATGTGCTGATGCATGTTTCGATCGATCGACAGCCGCGCCGGCTTTCGTCTGGCTGGCTTCTCAAAGTCCGCGGCGGGCGCAGTTGCTGGACCAACTGGGTGTGGCGCACCGACTGTTGCTCGCCGCCCCTCACGAAGACGCCGAGGCCCTGGAAGCCGAACGCCCGGGAGAGTTGCCGCTGGCTTATGTGCAGCGGGTGACGCTGGCCAAGCTGCAGGCGGCAGGCCGGCGCCGGGTCGAACGCGGCGCGACAGGGGCGCCGATCCTGTGCGCCGACACCACGGTGGCATTGGGCCGCAGCATCTTCGGCAAACCCCGTGACGATGCCGACGCCAAGCGCATGCTGCGCGCGCTGTCGGGCCGCACCCACCGGGTGCTGACCACGGTGGCGGTGCAGCACGTCCAGCACGCGCAGCCGTTGACCGCGACCAGTGTCTCGACCGTGCGCTTCGCCGTGCTGTCCGATGCCACCATCGCCCGCTACATCGCCGGCGGCGAGCCCCGCGGCAAGGCTGGCGCCTATGCGGTGCAGGGTGCGATCGCGGCCTGCATCGAACGCATCGCAGGCAGCTACAGCGGCATCATGGGCCTGCCGCTGTTCGAGACCGCGCGACTGCTGCACCAGGCCGGCGTGGCGACTTCGTTGCAACCTGCGCTGCAACCCGCGCTGCCCCCGAATTGACCCCCCCAATGGCCCACCAAGACATCCTCATCAACTGGTCGCCGCAGGAAACCCGCGTGGCCGTGATCGAGAACGCCGCGCTGCAGGAACTGCACATCGAACGGTCGCTGGAACGCGGGCTGGTGGGCAATGTCTACCTCGGCAAGGTGGTGCGCGTGCTTCCCGGCATGCAGAGCGCTTTCATCGACATCGGGCTCGAGCGCGCCGCGTTCCTGCATGTGGCCGACCTGAACCACGGCATGTCGCGCTTCGAAGCGCGGCAGGAAGCCAACCCGGTGCCGATCGAGCGCCAGGTGTTCGAAGGCCAGACGCTGACAGTGCAGGTCATCAAGGACCCGATCGGCAGCAAAGGCGCGCGCCTTTCTGCTCAGATCAGCATCGCCGGGCGCATGCTGGTGTTTCTGCCGCACGACAAGCACATCGGCATTTCGCAGAAGATCGGCTCGCACGACTTGCGCGAACAATTGCGCGGGCGCATGCAGGTTTTGACCGCCACACCGGCCGATGTCGACCCGGGTGGCTTCATCCTGCGCACCAACGCCGAAGATGCAACCGACGAGGACCTGGCCGAAGACATTGCCTACCTGCGTCGCACCTGGGCGTTGATCCGTGAACGCGCCCACACCAGCCCGCCTGCCAAGCTGCTGCACCAGGACCTGAGCCTGACCGAGCGGGTGCTGCGCGACATGGTCAACGACGCCACGCAAACCATCCGCATCGATTCGCACCTGCAATGCGATGCACTGAAACGCTTTGCCCAGACCTACATGCCGCGTGCGGGCAGCAAGCTCGACCTGTATCAGGGCGAGCGGCCGATCTTCGACCTGTATGGCATCGAAGAGGAAATCCAGCGTGCGCTGGCGCGGCGCGTCGACTTGAAGAGCGGTGGCTATCTGATCATCGACCAGACCGAAGCCCTGACCACGGTCGATGTCAACACCGGCGGCTTCGTCGGTGCGCGCAACTTCGAGGACACGATTTTCAAGACCAACCTGGAAGCCGCCGGCGCGATGGCGCGCCAGCTCCGGTTGCGCAACCTGGGCGGCATCATCGTCGCCGACTTCATCGACATGCAGCGTGAAGAGCACCAGCAAGCGGTGCTGTCCGAGTTGCGCAAGCACCTGGCGCGCGACCGCACCCGCACGACAGTCAGCGGCTTTACGCAGCTGGGGTTGGTGGAGATGACCCGTAAACGCACGCGCGAAAGTCTGGCCCATCTGCTGTGCGAACCTTGCCCGACCTGCTCGGGTCGTGGCCAGGTCAAGACCGCCCGCACCGTCTGCTACGACATCCTGCGCGAGGTGCTGCGTGAAGCGCGCCAGTTCCAGCCGCGCGAGTTTCGCGTGGTGGCCCACGCCAGCGTGGTCGAGATGCTGCTGGACGAAGAAAGTGTGCACCTGGCGGGCTTGAGCGAATTCATCGGCCGGCCGATCTCGCTGACCGCCGAGCCGGGGGTCAGTCCGGAGCAGTACGACATCGTGTTGATGTAGGGTCGGCCCCCCACCATCACCCGCACCACGAACCCATGCGCCGCGCCGAGATCCTGGCAGGAACCTGAGACGCTCTCCCCTTGCGTTCCGCCGTCGCAGTACTTCCCCACTCAAGGATGCATGGCTGGTAGTAGCTACTGCGTATACACTTTGCGGGCCCCAGCTAGCGCACGACGCATGCCCGAAGCCAAGCTTTTCACTCACGGCGGCAGCCAGGCCGTGCGGTTGCCGAAGGAATTCAGGTTCGATGGAACTTCGGTGCATGTGCGCCGGGTTGGCGACGAGGTGGTGCTGAGCGCGCTGCCGCAACCGGGTCCAGACGCATTGCTCGACGCGCTGCGGGCGTTCGACCTCACAGCCCCGATCCGCCGCGAGCAGCCACCCAGGCAGCAACGCCGCGCCGACATTGGCGCGGGCGATTGACCCCACCCTGACCGCCCCGCACCCTGCTGCGCCATGCGCTACATGCTTGACACCGACATCTGCATTTACGCCATCAACGAGCGCCCGCCCGGCGTGCTTCAGGCGCTGCGAGACCATCAGTCTGAAGGCCTGGGCGTCTCTGCAATCACGGCGGCAGAGCTGCACTTCGGGGTCGCTCGATCCGCATCGGCCCGCAACGCGCAGGCGTTGCGGCGCTTTCTCGCCGTGCTGGAGGTGGCGCCGTTCAATGCCTTGGCAGGCGAGGTCTCAGGTCGCGTGCGCGCATGGCTCGCAGAGCAAGGCACGCCGATCGGCCCCTATGACAGCCTGATCGCGGCCCACGCCCAGTCGCTCGATGTCACGCTTGTCACCAACAACACGCGGGAATTCAAGCGGGTGCCCGGCTTGAAGCTGGCCAACTGGGCTGAATAGACTCGGCCCATGCAAACCGCCCAGAACGAGTTGATCACGCGCATCGGTCCCGGCACTCCTTGCGGTGAACTGATGCGCCGCTACTGGCAACCTGTGGCGTTGCTGGACGAGTTCAACCCGCGCTTCGACCCGCGCATGAAGCAGCGGCCGCTGAAGGCGGTGCGCTTGTTGGGGCAGGATCTGGTGCTGTTCCGTCAGGGTGCCGTCGATGCCGCAACCGATCTGCGCGACCCGACTGCAACCTGGGGCCTGCTCGACCGCGACTGCCCGCACCGCGGCGCCGACCTGGCTTTCGCGCGCCACGAGGGCGACGGCATCCGTTGCCCCTTTCACGGCTGGAAGTTCGCACCCGATGGCACCTGTCTGGAAACCCCGGCCGAGCCCGCTGGCAGCACGTTGTGCCAGCGCGTGCGGCAACGCAGCTACCCGGTCAAGCTGCAGTCGGGGGTGTTGTTTGCCTATCTCGGCCCTGAGCTGGAACCGGGCACCGAGCTGCCGGCGCTGCCCGCTTTCGACTGCTTCGCCGCACCGCAAAGCCACAGCTTCGCCTTCAAGGGCCAGTGGGCTTGCAACTGGCTGCAGGCCTTCGAGGTCGGCATCGACCCGGCCCACCCGTCGTTCCTGCACCGCTATCTGCAGGACGACGAACTCGACGGCAGCGGGCAGAAGGAATTCGGCCGCCAGTTCCGCGCTGCCAGCGCGGGCGCGGTCGATGGCGAACGCTGGCCCATGACGCGCGTGATGCGCGAGTTCTGCAGCCCCGAAATCCATCACCGGGAAGTCGGGCCCGGCCTGACGCGCCTGACCACGCTGCGGATGATCTCGGACGCACTGACCCATGTGCGAGTCACGCATGCAGCGTTCCCGCACACCTTCGTGATTCCGTTGTCTGAGACCGTGACCATCACCCAGATGCATGTGCCGATCGACGACACCCACACCCACTGGTTTTCGTTCTTCACCAGTTTCGACGCGCCGTTGGACCACGAGACGATGCGCCGCCAGCGCCTGGCCGGTGCGGTGCTGCCCGACTACCTTCCCAAACGGGGCCGCCACGACGACTGGGGCTACGACCCGGTCGAACAACGCACCCGCACGTTTCTCGGCATGGGCGAGGAAGACATCAACGTCCACGACCAGTGGGCATGCGAAAGCATGGGCCCGATCCAGAACCGCACGCGTGAGCACCTGGGCAGCAGCGACAAGGTCATCATGGCCAACCGCCGCATGCTGCTGGCGGCGATCGAAACAGTGCGTCAAGGCGGCAAACCGCCGATGGTGTTGACAGCCGCCGACGCCGCGGCGTTGCACGGCCCGGACACGATGGACTGCATCGTCCCCGCGTCCGACTGGCAGGCGCACTGGCAACAGCGGGCAGCCGCCAAGCGCGCCGGCGCAGCGTGGTTGCACGCTCGAGCATCTGCCGACCTGCCTGCATGAGTGGCTCAGGCGCGACCGACTGGGCCGCGTGGGTGACCGGGCTGCGGGCGCAAGGCATCCACCAGCTGCGCGTGGCCTGGGCCGATCTGCACGGCAGCTTTCGCAGCAAGACCCTGGTGTGCAGCGACACGACCGGCGAAGCCGCAACCCATGTGTTGCAGGACGCACTTCAGGCGGCACTGGCAGGCACCCTGGCGGACGGCATCGGCATGGTCAGCACGCTGTTGCTGAAGGACAGCTCCGACCGCTCGGCATTGCCCCTGTTCGGTCTCAGCGCGCGCTTGGCGAACGGCACCGCTCCCGAGTGGCGCAGTGCCGGCAACATGCTGCTGCTGCCCGACCCCGACAGCCTCAGGCCGCTGCCGTGGTCTCCCGGCACCGGCTGGCTGCGGGCTACGCCGGTGTGGGCCGACGGCCGTGCGGTCGAGGCCGATCCGCGGTACGTGCTGCAGCGCGCGGTGGCCGACTTGCGCTCAGTGGGCCTGACCCTGCAGTGCGGGCTCGAAGTCGAATTTCATGTCTATCGCATGGTCGATTCGCAACTCGCCGCGGCCGATTCGGCATGGCCCGCGGCGCCGCCGCGGGTCGAGTTGCTGCACCCCGGCTACCAGCTGTTGTCCGAGGCCCACTCGGATGCCACCGACGCTGTGCTGCAGATCGTGCGCAGCACCGCGCTGGGCTTGGGTTTGCCGCTGCGGTCGCTGGAGATCGAGTTCGGCCCGAGCCAGTTCGAAGCCGTGTTCGCACCCACCAGCGCACTGACCGCTGCCGACCACATGCTGCTGTTCAGGAACGGCGTGCGGCAGGCCTTGCGGCGCGCCGGCTATCACGCCAGCTTCGCCTGCCGGCCGCCGTTTCCGAACGCGATTGCCAGCGGCTGGCATCTGCATCAGTCGCTGGTCGATGCGCAAGGCCACAACGTTTTTTCCCGCGGGGCGGGGACCATCGACGATTCCGC
>JBDSMV010000278.1:0-11044 GCA_039915715.1 Rubrivivax sp.
CCGAATTGCCCAACAGCGAATAGCCGTTCAGGTGCCGCACCTGCGTGACGTCGAAGCGGCTGACGAAGTGCAGAGCCAGCGCCACGGCGGCAAGCGTCAGCAACGTGCCGTACAGGTCCAGCAGCAGCAGGCCGCGGTGGCGGTGGTCGCCCAGTGCGGCTCCGAAGCTGGGGGCCCTGGTGCCGGCCACCGGCAACGGCTGGGTCTCGTCCAGCAGTTCGCCGGCGAAACTGCCGCTGCGCGTGCCGGCTGGCGTCTGCGGGTCGATGCGCGCATAGCGCCGGTTGGGGATGCGTTCGGTCCATTCGCTCTGCAGCGTGCGGTCGAGTTCGTCCATCAAGCTGGCCGGCGGCGCATTCATCGACACGCGACTCTGCTCGACGCTGGCGCGGGTCTGGGGTGCGCCGTCCACCTGGGCCAGCACGGCAGCCATCGCCAGGCCGCTTGCCACCAGCGCAACACACAGCATCAAGGTGGTTTGCAGCGTCAGCGTAAAGCCGCCCAACGGTGGCAGGCGCGGGCCCAGCAGCCCGATGGCCACCGGGCCCAGAACAGCGGCTGCGATGAGCGCTGTCAGCGACAGATTCGTCAACCGCGCGCGGGTGGCCGACAGCACCGGCTTCAGGATGAAGAAGCCGCCGAACAGGAAGTACAGGATGGCGATCCACGGTCGCGTGCTGTCGCCACCGAACAGCAGGAACGACACGCCGAAGCTCAGCAAGGTGGCGGCAATCGCGGCCAGGTTGAACATCGTTCGCTGGGCCAGTGCTTGCACCACCTGGGGTGCGGTGATGAGCGTGGGTGACCAGTGGTACAGGATGCCTTCGACTGCGCCTTGCGGCTCCGGGTAGGTGAGCCCGCCCTGGCGCAGGATCTCCTTGACTTGGTCGGCTGCCTCGGACCCACCGGTGGCGCCGGGGGGCAGCTCGGGCGCGAGCGACGCCGGTCTGCCGCGACCGAAGAAGAAACGCAGTCGGCGCGCCGCGGTGGCCGCGCAGGACAAGCCCGCGCCCAGCAGGAACAGGCCGGTCAGCAGCGGCGCGGCTGCCGACAGCAGCGCCTGCCCCTGCAGCTCGTCGCGCGCCCAGTACAGGCTCAGCACGCCAGCTGCCATCAGCAGCGTACCGCACAGCCACAACAAGCGGTTCTGCAGCCGGTATGGGTTGGGCAGTTCCAGCAGCTTGGATTCGGAGCTGTAGTCGTATGACATCGGTGCCTCTGGGGTGGCTGTCTGTCTGCCGGGACAGGGCACGCAGCGGGGCGCTGCCCTGCATTGCGCCCAGCTTCGCGGATGCCCACCGGGTCAGGCGGGCTATCCGCGGGCCATCAAGCTGCCAGCAACTGCCTCAACACAAAAGGCAGGATGCCGCCGTGCTTGTAATAGTCGACCTCGATCGGAGTGTCGATGCGCAGCGTCACCTTGACCTCGCGCTTCGATCCATCGATGCCGGTGATGACGAGCTTGGCATCCGACAGCGGCCTGACTTCGGCCGCCAGTTTCACGTCCACGGTCTCGTCACCCTTCAGACCCAGCGTCTCCCAGCTCTCGCCGGCCTTGAACTGCAGCGGCAGCACGCCCATGCCGATCAGGTTGCTGCGGTGGATGCGCTCGAAGCTGCGTGCGATCACGGCCTTGATGCCCAGCAATGCGGTGCCCTTGGCAGCCCAGTCGCGGCTCGATCCGGTGCCGTACTCCTCGCCCGCGAACACCACGGTCGGGATGCCGGCGGCCACGTACTTCATGGCCGCGTCGTAGATGGCCATCTGCTCGGGCTTGCCGGTACCGGACCCCGCTTGGTACAACGTGTAGCCACCTTCGACCCGGCTGCCATCGGCGCCGGCCGGCAGCATCAGGTTCTTGACGCGCACGTTGGCGAAGGTGCCGCGCATCATCACTTCGTGGTTGCCGCGACGCGCGCCGTAGCTGTTGAAGTCGGCCTTCAGCACGCCGTTGGACAACAGGTACTTGCCGGCCGGCGTGGTTTCCTTGAAGCTGCCCGCCGGGCTGATGTGGTCGGTGGTGATGCTGTCGCCGAACAGACCCATGATGCGGGCACCGGTGACGCCGGCTTCGAGCGCTTTGGGTTCCATGCCAAAGTCGCTGAAGAACGGCGGCTCGGCGATGTAGGTGCTCTTGGGCCAGGTGTAGACGTTGCCTTCTTCGCCCTTGATCTTCTGCCACAGCTTGCCCGGCTCGGTCTTGACCTTGCCGTAGTTGTCGCGGAAGGCCTTGCCGTTCATCGCGAACTTCATCAGCTTGGCAACCTCGTCGCTGGTCGGCCAGATGTCGCCCAAAAAGATGTCCTTGCCGCCCTTGCCCTTGCCCACCGGCTCCGTCATCAGGTCGCGGGTGACGGTGCCGGCAATCGCATAGGCCACCACCAGCGGCGGGCTGGCCAGGAAGTTGGCTTTCAGGTTGGGGTGGATGCGGGCTTCGAAGTTGCGGTTGCCGGACAGCACCGCAGCGCACACCAGGTTGTTCTTGTTGATGGTTTCGTTGATCTCCGGTGTCAGGTCGCCGGCGTTGCCGATGCAGGTGGTGCAGCCATACGCCGCCACTGCAAACCCGAGCTTTTCCAGATACGGCAACAAACCGGCCTTGGTCAGGTATTCAGTGACGATGCGCGAACCGGGCGCCAGCGAGGTCTTGATGTGCGGCTGCACCTTGAGACCCGCTTCGACAGCCTTCTTCGCCAGCAGCCCGGCGGCCAGCAGCACGCCGGGGTTGCTGGTGTTGGTGCAACTGGTGATGGCGGCGATCAGCACATCGCCGTTGCCGATCTCCAGCGTTTTCGGCGCTTTCTTCTTGTCAGGCGTCTGCGCCGCGGTGGCTTCCATGGTCGGCTTGTTGGCGTTCATCTCGACCACGTCCATCGGCGCACCGGGCGGCGTGTCCTTTTGTTCCTTGGCGGGGACGCCGCCCGCCATCGGCACGGCATAGCGCTGGTCCAACTTCTCGGCTGGCTGGTTGAATCCGTTGTCGGAAGGCCCGGCACTGAACAGGTCGCCAAACTTGGACTTGACGTTGCCCAGCTCGATGCGGTCCTGCGGGCGCTTCGGCCCGCTCAGGCTGGGCGACACGCTGGCCAGATCAAGCTTCAGCAGTTGCGTGTAGTCGATGTCGGCCGCTGCCGGGATGCCGAACATCTTCTGGGCTTTGAAATAGGCTTCGAAGGCTTCGATTTCGGCCTTGGTGCGACCGGTGCCCTGGAAGTATTCGATGGTTTTCTCGTCGACCGGAAAGAACCCCATCGTGGCGCCGTACTCGGGTGCCATGTTGCCGATGGTGGCGCGGTCGGGCAGGCTCAGCGTGCGCGTGCCTTCGCCGCAGAATTCGACGAACTTGCCCACCACCTTGGCGGCGCGCAGCAACTCGGTCACCGTCAGAACCAGGTCGGTGGCGGTGACACCCTCACGCAGTTGGCCGGTCAACTCCATGCCCACCACATCGGGGGTCAGGAAGTACACCGGCTGGCCCAGCATGCCGGCTTCGGCCTCGATGCCGCCGACGCCCCAGCCGACCACGCCGATGCCGTTGATCATGGTCGTGTGGCTGTCGGTGCCGACCAGGCTGTCGGGGTAATACACACCCGGGTTGGCGCTGTCCTTGGCGGTCTTGTGCACACCACGGGCCAGGTATTCCAGGTTGACCTGGTGGACGATGCCAAAGCCGGGTGGCACCACGCCGAAGGTGTCGAAGGCGTCCATGCCCCACTTCATGAACTGGTAGCGCTCCTGGTTGCGCTGGAATTCCAGCTTCATGTTCAGGTCCAGCGCCTTCTTGGTGCCGTAGTAGTCGATCATCACGCTGTGGTCCACCACCAGGTCGACCGGCACCAGCGGCTCGATCCGTTTCGGATCCTTGCCCATGCGCTCGGCCACGTTGCGCATCGCGGCCAGGTCGGCCAGCAGCGGCACGCCCGTGAAGTCCTGCAGCACCACACGGGCTACCACGAACGGGATTTCCTCTGAGCGAGGTGCCTTGGCCTGCCACTGCGCCAATTGCGTGACGTGGTCAGCGGTGACCTTCTGACCGTCGCAGTTGCGCAGCACCGATTCGAGCACGATGCGCATCGACACCGGCATGCGCGAGATGCCCGGGTAGGTCTTGGCCAGCGCCGGCAACGAATAGAGCTTGCCTTCCTTGCCGGAAGCGGTCTTGAACGGCTTCAGCGTTTTGGCGAAGGGGTGGGCGGGCTTGCGTTTGGCTTGCTTCTGGGTCGTGGGCATGGTGGCTCGTCGGGTTGGGGATTCGGATGGGTGATTCGATCGCGAGATCGGCCTGGGCGGTACGGGATCGTGCGGGAAAGCGGTGGGCGGAACAAGTGCCGGGGCGGGTGGCGGGTGGCCGGCGTCAGGGGCAGGGGTCAGGGCTGCTTCGGAACCATCACCTGCAAGCCCTTGAAGTAGTCGCGGAAGAAAGCCGCGTCATGGCTGATGAGTCCGGTGCATTGCAGCAATGCGTGGGCACCGACCAGGAAATCCGGCGAAGTGCGGGGTGCATCCACCGCAGCGCCCGCGGTTTCAAGGCGCTGTCGATAGCGGCGCTGCATCTCGCCGGCACGCACCGCCGAGCGCGACTCCACCGCTGAAAAGCGGATGCCGGCGTTCTCCAGCGTGTCCAGCAGTTCGGCACCATAGCCCAGACCCGCCACAACTTCGCTGACGACCACGTCGCACACCACCACCGGGCCGCGCGCCATCGCCAGGCGCAGGATGTCTTCGGCGGCGGCGGCACGGCGGTCGTTGCCAAGCAGGTCGATCAAGACGCTGGAGTCGATGGCGACCATGTTCTGTGTCCCGGTCCTAGTCGGCGGCCGGCTCACCAGGCTCGCTCGGCTCGCGACCGCGCAGGTCTCGCATCACGTCGTCTGTGGTCATGCCTTCGGGCAATTTGAAGCGGCCCCGCAGGCGCGAAAGGGCATCGTCGACGTTCTTGCTCAGCACGATGCGGCTGCCATCGATTTCCACCTTCAGTTGCGTGCCCTTGACCAGCCCGAGTGCGTCTCGAACGGTCTTGGGCAGTGTGATCTGGCCTCGTTCGGCGACGGTGGCGTTCATGTCAGACATCGGGTTCTGCTCGAATAAGTATGCATAGATTGTACATACCTGGCCCGAGACCCCCGATTCCGGGGGTCGGGACAGACACCAAGTGATACAAACTGCACACATTGACCCGCATCCAAAGAGAGAGGAGCCCGCTTTGAACCCTTCAAAAGTTCGACTCGCCAGCCCGCTTTCCGCCCCCGTTTCGCGCAAGCCAGGCTTCCGCTATCGCACCGTGCTGTTCGGCGCGGCGGCGGTCGTGGCGCTGAGTGCCGCGCTGCCGCGCTCGGCCCAAGCGTTGACGATCATGCTGAACTTCGTTTCGGCGTCCACCACCGACCGCAACGGCGTCACCAGCATTCCCGAAACGTTCTCGGGTTGGGGCTTCACCGGGCTGGACCTGAATGGCATCCGCCAGGCCACGCTCACGAACGTGATGGCCGACTACCTCAGCTACCCCACGTTCGCCATCAACATGTTCAGCCCGTTGCCGGCCGGCAAAGAACTGAACATCAATTTCGAGTTCAGCAACGGCCTGACAGCACCGGTCAACGGCGACACCGAGTGGTATTACATGAACATTGGTGACGCCTCGCCGAATGTGAGCTTTCTCGGGCAAGCCTGCCTGGGCTGCGTTCGCAGCGCGACCGGCGTGCCGACCGTTGCCAACGGCTCCATCTTTGGCAGCACGCTGACCGACAGCATTTCTTCCGGACTGCTCAGCCTGGCCTCTACCGACCAGCAACGGCTGAACCTTCTGTCCGGCACCGCAGCGCACGAGATCGGCCATTCGCTCGGCTTGCCCCACCCCAGCAGCGCACTGGCCAACCCCGGCCAGTCGACGTTCTCGATCATGGCCACCGGCGCGGCGCCCACGTCGATGCCCAACAACCAGCGCATCCTGGACCGCTCGTTTGCGTATACCGAGTTTCAGGTGCTGATCAATCGCGTCGGCCTGCGTGATGTGACACCGGTGCCGGAACCCCGCACCAGCCTGCTGCTGGCGCTCGGCGTGGTGGCACTCACCCTGCGTTTGAACGCCTCGCGCCGCAAGTGAAGTTCTAGCCAGCGCATCCGCCCGTCGTTGGGCGCTGTGAAACCTGCAGCGGCGCCCTCGGGCGCCGTTTTGCTGTCAGGCCAGACCGGGGTTGTTTCAGCAACCGCAAAGCACGCCAAGCCTCTGGCCCGCCCCCCTCCGGATCGGGGGTTGACGCTGCGCAGCCGTTGCGCCCCGCATGGTTTTGGGAACTGTCGCCTTGTCGGCCGGTGCTGCACTTGCTTCCGAACGCGAACTCAAATCAAGGGGAGTCAGCCATGTCTGCCTCAAACAGCCGGCGCGCCAAGCGTCTGGCACTGTGTGCCACCGCCATCGGCGCCGCATTGGCCATGAACGCCGCCCAGGCCGTGGTCGTCAATGTCGACTTCTCGGGCAACCCGCTCTCGACGGTGCCGTTCGACATCAATGGCGTCTACATCGACGTCGTCACCGGAGCCCTGTCCGCCGCTTCCTTCACCGGTTACGACATCAATCCCTACTTCAGCGGCAGCGGTGGCGCAACGCCTGCATTCCGACTGTTCCTTCCCAGCACGGGTGGAGCGGTGGTAGCGGGCGGCACCATTGCCGCATCGCTCGTTCCGGGCGCAGTGGTCGACGGCTCGGCGACCTTCGCCAATGGCGTCATCAACGCCCACCAGGCCAGCGTTCCCGTCACCAGCTATTTCGGCTTCCGCTTCATCAATGAGCAGACCAGCGCTACCAACTACGGCTATCTGGTGGTGCGACAGACCGCCAACCCGGCTGTCGCCGGGTCCATCAGGGTGCTGGGCTACTCCTACGAAAACGCAGGCGCGGCGATCACAGTCACCGCAGTGCCGGAGCCGTCCACCCTGCTGATGATGCTCTCGGGCCTTGTGGCGGCAGCAGGTCTGAGGCTGCGCCGGCGCGCGGCCTTGCAACAGGGCGGCTGAGGGTCTGTGTATCTGAGACGACCCCTGAATGCAGGCGGCTCAACTGGCCTTTGCCAGCGGCAGGTTCAGCAACAGGTTTTGCGGCTTCAGCCGCAACACGCCGTCGGCAGTGGCCATCAGACCCAGATAGACGGCCTTGCCGCGCACGTCGGTGCGCATCTCGGCCGGGTTTTCGAAGCGCAGTCTGAACAGGCTCACGAGTCGCTTGGTGCGCGCGGGCTCCACCTCGCGGCCTTCGTACAGATCGTCCAGCAGCGCGCTGGATTCGGCGTCCAAACCCAGGTGCCAGCGCCACTGCGGGTCGTCGATGCGCGACAGGGGCTCGACCGTCACCGCCACCCCCAAGAGGTGCTGCACCCAACGCTCCAGCACCCGCGACAGTGCTTTCAAGCCACCGCGAGCGGGTGTGGTGGTGAACAACAGGCCGTGGCCGACATCGCGCGTGATCTGGTGGGTCAGGTCCAGCAGGAAGCCGCGGCCCGCGCCACCCACCTGGGAGGCCGGCCGCACGGCACCGGCCCAGAACTCGGCGGCGTTGTCGTCCGACAGCACCCGCAGCTTCAGCGCCTTCAGTGGCGCGTTGGCTTCGGCCAGCAGCCGCCCCAGGTCGCCGAGGCCAGCGGTTTCATGCTGCAGGTCGAGCGTGTCGCGGTCGCCGGCCAGCACGCGGCCGTCCTGCACGGTGATGCGTTGCGGGCGGAACAGCAATTCAGCGGCGCGCACCAGAACCGCATCGTCGCCGCTCTGCAGCAACTGGTGTACGAGTTCGCACACGATCGCCTGCACCACGCCGTCGATGAACAGCGGCGGCAAGTCGATGTTTCCGCTGCGAAACAGCTGCAGGGTCCAGGCTTCGAGCGTGCCTGCGGCCAGCAGGCCATCGCGAAACCGCAGGAAGTGGCGCCAGTTCTCGCGCGCGTCGGCATCTTGCAATGCGGCCAGTTCGGTGGCCGGCACCGGCCGCGACGGGCTTTGCAGCAGGCTGCGGTGCAACTGACGTTCGGCGCGGCAGGATTCGTCCACCGGGGCCAGTTCCGGTCGCGTGAGCCACAGACGCAGCCAGGCGTCGGTGGGTTGTAGCCAGCCGGCTTCGGTGCGGGCCAGCCGGGCATGCCCGCAGTCGGGCCAGAAGTCGTGCATCGGCGCGAGTGTAGAAGCGTGGTGTCGCCGTCGATCCTGACCCCGGCAGCCCGGGCTGGAGCTGTCAGCGCATGTCCAGCATCAGCCCTTCACGGGCGTCGGAGCGGCCAGCCAGCATTTCGCCGTAGGCCTGCAACGCGGCTTGCGCGCCACCGCGCTCGATCACCTGAACCCAGCCACCGCGTTTCACCCGGCCGATGAAACGTGTCCAGGCACTGGCGATGCGCTGCTGCAGTTCGGCGCCGCCCCAGCCTTCAGGCGGCGGCGCGCTGCGCAGCTTGACCTGGGCCGGGGCGAAGAACAGCACCGGCCGGGGGCCGGGCAGGTCGCGGCCCGAGCCCAGTGCGTCCCAGTGAGTGCCACCGATCGAGCTGCTGTAGGCCAGCGCGTCGCCGAAGTGGCAGTGCACGGCGCGCCGCAGCGAGGCGTTGCCGGCAAAGTCGACATAGACTGATCGGGTGGCGGCCGGCATCGCATCCAGCTCGTCGTAGAGACGCACCTCGCCGTAGCAGCCGAGGCTTTGCGCGAAGGCCCGGTTGCCAGCCGACGTGAGCCCGACGATGCGTGGCACAGGGGGTCGGCCTTGTGCATCCGTGGCGCCGCGCCGCTCGGCCAGGCAGGCCGCCGTCGCGAACGCGGTCTTGCTGGAGGCGCTGGACAGCAGCAGCTGTTCAGCTCCGAAAAAATCGTTGTCAGCCAGAAAGTCGTCGAGCAGAAAAGCGGTGATGAAAAGCGGCCGCAGCAGGGCCTGCAGACCTTCCAGGTCAGGCTGCCACGCAGGGTCGGCATCGCAAAACGCGTACTGGCGGTAGACCAGCGCCAGATCCAGCCGGTGCAGCGCGGCGTCGGCGAATCCATGGGCCGACACTTTGCCCGGCGCCACCACCAGATGCGTACCGGCCGGAAAGCAGCCCCAGATGCGGCGGCCCGGAGCCACGCCGTCGACCTGCGATTCGACCGCCGTGGCGAAGCCCCACACCGGCAGACAGCCGCGCCCGGCATCGCCCGACGGAAAGAACTGCCAGTACTTCATTGCGTCGCCGAACGCGGCGTAGGTGATGTTGTTGGCTGTCAGCGCGAAGCCTTCGATCTGCAGGCGCGCCTGCCCGGGTTGCAGCGGCCGCGCTGACGGTGCGTCGGGGTCGGGGCCCAGGCGAACGTCGGGCAGGTCGGTGCGGGCGATCAACAGTCGGTGTCCGGATGTCGGGGTCATCGCGCGCCTTTAGGGGTGCAGTGAGGTTCAGTGACGCTGGATGTCGGCAGACGCGTCGTCGGCCCACAACGACTGCATCGCATCTCGGAAAGCGGCGTGGATCGCTGCGGCCTGCGGGCTTTGATGGTCGCGCACCACCCAACGACCGGCCACCATCACATCGCGCCACGGGCGGCCCGGGCTGGAGCCGATCAGCGCGTCAAGCGTTCGGTCGGCCGGCATGCCCGACAAGGCTTCGTCACCGGGGTCGGCCACCAGCAGGTCGGCCCGCGCGCCGGCCACCAGCCCCCAGGCGCTGCGGCCGGCGGCTGCGGCGCCGCCGCTCAGCGCCTGGCTCCAGAGGCGACCCAGGCTCGACGGCATGCCGAGCGCCGGCGCGGCGGCCACGTTGCGTTGCCGCAGTTGCAGGCGCTGGCCGTATTCGAGCCAGCGCAGCTCTTCGCGCCAATCGCGGGTGACATGGCTGTCGGAGCCGATCGCAAGCGGAACCCCCGCTGCCAGCCAGCCGGGCAGGTCGCACAGTCCGTCGCCGAGATTGGCTTCGGTGGACGGGCACAGCACCACGCCGGCACCGCTGCGCGCCACGCCTTCGATCTCGGCCGGCAGCGTGTGGGTGGCATGCACCAGCTGCCAGCGCGCATCGAGCACGCCGGCCTTCAGCAGCCACTCGATCGGCCGCTGGCCGGTGACGGCCAGGCAGTCCTGCACCTCGGCAGTCTGCTCGGCGACATGGATGTGGATAGGGCCGCGAATGCGCTCGGACGCCGCGTGCAGCGCAGCAATCGACGTTGGTTCGGCCGCGCGCAACGAGTGCACCACCAGGCCGGCATCGACCAGCGGCCGGCGGGCCGACTGGACAGCGAGCGCCGCCGCCACGGTGGCGTCGGCGTTGCTGGCAAAGCGCCGCTGGGTGGGCTTGAGCGCGGCTTCGGTGAAGCCGGCGCGTTCATACAGCGCCGGCATCAGCGTCAGGCCGATGCCGGCATCGACTGCCGCATCGGCCAAGGCCCATGCCATTGCCAGCGGGTCGTCATAGGGCCGGCCATCGGGCCGGTGCTGCAGGTAGTGGAACTCGCACACCTGCGTGTAGCCGCCGCGCAGCAACTCCAGGTACAGCTGCGCCGCCACGGCGCGCAACTGCGGCGGCGTGATGCGCAGCGCGACCGCGTACATGCGGTCGCGCCACGACCAGAAGTCGTCGGCCTCGCTGGCGTCGTCACCCTCGCGCTGTTCCGCCAGGCCCGCAAAGGCACGCTGAAAAGCATGGCTGTGGGCATTGACGAGTCCCGGCAAGGCGGGCGCATCGAGCACCGTCGCGCCGGGTGGTGCGCCGCTGTCGGGCTCCACCGACTGCCAGCAACCATCGGCGCCGACCTGCAACAGCACATGCCGGCGCCAGCCGTTGCCAACCCAGGCCAATGGAGCCCACAACAGACGGTCACTGACTTGCATCGATGGCGCTGCTGCGCTCAGCGGCGGGCTCAGGGACGGGCTCAAAAACGGGTTCAAGGACGCCAGTCGATCATCGTCTGCACCAACTGCCGCAGCAGCGGTGTGACTTCGGCCGCGCGCTCTGGATTCCAGCGCGGCGGCGTTTCGTCGACGCCTTCGTGCTTGTTTTCGTCCGTGTTCTCGTCCATGTAGCAGCGCCAGCACATCTCCAACTGCACCGCATGC
>JBDSMV010000375.1:0-7455 GCA_039915715.1 Rubrivivax sp.
ATCGAAACGATGACCTTCGGCGGTGGCGTTGGCGCCGGCACCTTCCGGCCGACCTTCACCATCGACGGTTCGATCTTCAACCGCGGCCGCACCGAAAGCGAAATCGAGTTCGGTTATTCGATCGGCCTGGGCCCCTCCCTGCTCGCCTTTCGCATCATCAACAGCAACAGTTCCGGCATCAGCCTGTATGCCAATGGCGGCTATCAGTCGTCGCTGCCGGGCATGACTACCACGGGCGACGGTGTCAACGGTTACACCGTGGCGGGCTCTACCACGTTCGCCTTCAACATTCCGATCGTCTTCGGCGCGACGCAGGACCTGAGCTTCACGTTGTGGGCAGCGTCGATCCCGCGATCCAACATGGGCCTGCTCAACGCCAGCAGCGGCGATGCCAGCTTCTTCAGCAGCGCCCGGCTGACCGGCATTCAGGTCTACAACAGCGCCGGTGTGGCGGTGCCCGACTTCAGCATCGTCTCGGGCTCCGGCACGCTGTACAGCTCCGGCGGCGTGGTGCCGGTGCCCGAACCCGCACCAACAGCGCTGCTGTCTGCGGGACTGCTGGCGCTGGCCTGGCTCAGGCGACGGTCTCGGCTGATGGGCGCTGACGGGCGCTGACAGGCACGGGCCGCGCAGCGCTACTGCGTGATGCCCACTTGTTGCAGCATCCACGCCAACTCGAACGCACGATCTTTCAGCGCGTCGTAGCGTCCCGATGCCCCGCCGTGGCCGGCCGGGTCCATCTTGATCTTCAGCAGCAGCGGGTGGGTGTCGGTCTTCAACGTGCGCAGCTTGGCCACGTACTTGGCCGGCTCCCAGTACATCACCTGGCTGTCGTTGTAGCTGGTGGTGACCAGGATCGCCGGGTAGGCCTTCTTCTGCAGGTTGTCGTAGGGGCTGTAAGAGCGCATGTAGTCGAAGGCTGCCTTCTCGTTCGGATTGCCCCACTCCAGGTACTCGCCCACGGTCAGTGGCAGGCTCTTGTCCATCATCGTGTTCATCACATCGACGAAGGGCACAGCCGCATGCACGGCCTTGAACAGCTCGGGCCTCAGGTTGGTGACTGCGCCCATCAGAAGCCCCCCGGCGCTGCCACCCTGGATCGCGAGGCGGTCCTTGGCGACCCATCCTTCGTTCACCAGGTACTCGGCGCTGTCGATGAAGTCGTAGAAGGTGTTCTTCTTCTTCAACAGCATGCCGTCGTCGTGCCAGGCCTCACCCATCTCGTCGCCACCGCGTATGTGCGCAATGGCGAATGCAACCCCGCGGTCGAGCAGGCTCAAGCGCCCGCTCCTGAAGGTGGCCGGCGTGCCAAAGCCATAGCTGCCGTAAGCGTAGAGCAGCAGCGCGCCCTTGCCGTCGCGCGGCCGGTCCTTGCGGTACACCAGCGACAGCGGCACGCGCGTGCCGTCGCGCGCTGTTAGCCACAGGCGCTGCGACACATAGCGCCGGGGGTCGTAGCCGCCCAGCACCGCCTGGCGCTTGCGCAGCGTCGCTTTGCCGGTGGCCAAGGCGACGTCGTAGACCGAAGGCGGGGTGACCAGGCTCTGGTAGGTGTAGCGAAAGGTGCTGCTGTCGTAGTCGGGTGTGGGGCCGATGGCTGCCGCATACACCGGATCGTTGAAGGGCAGTTGGCGCCAGGTGCCGGTGGCGACGTTCTGAATCCGCAGCCGCAACAATCCTTCGGATTTTTCGCTGACGACGATGAAGCTTTTGAAGACTTCCAGCCCCTCCACCAACACACCTGGCCGGTGGTCGACGAACGGCTTCCAGTTGGCCGGGCTCGGGTCTGCCAGCGGCGCGGTCACGATGCGGAAGTCCTTGGCGTCGCGATTGGTGCGGATGTAGAGCAGGCCTTCGCGCTCGTCGACCTCGTACTTGTGGCCCTTCTCACGCGGTAGCACCACCGCGAAGGTGCCCCCCGGCTGGCGCGCGTCGAGCAGGCGGCTTTCCCAGGTGTCGGTCGACTGGTTTTGCAGCACCAGGTAACGGCGGTCCCTGGTTCGTGACAGCTCGATCCGGAACAGCGCGTCGTTCTCGATCAACAAGCGCTCGGGCGCACCGCCCGAAGCCAGGCGCCACAGCGAGTCCGACCGCTTGGTGGTAGGGTCCTCGGTGATGTAGAAAACGGTCTCGTTGTCGGCCGCCCACTCGACGCTCGTCACGCGCTCGGCCAACGGCCCTTCGACCTGGCCGGTGGTGAGGTTCTTGCGAAACAGCTGGTACTGGCGGTAACCGGTGTCGTCGATCGTGTAGAGCAGCGATCCGGCGTCGTCCGACACCTTCATGTCACCCAGGTCGATGAAGGCTTTGCCCTTGGCCATTGCGTTCAGGTCGATCAACACTTCTTCGCGCGCTTGCGCGTCATAGGCGAGCGTTGCCGTTGCCGGGCGGCGGCACCGGATCGGATACTGCAGACCCTTCACCGTGCGGCTGTAGTAGTACCAATTGCCACGGCGCACCGGCACATCGAGGTCGGTTTGCTGGATGCGGCCGAGCATCTCCTTGTAGAGCGTATCGGTCATCGGTGCCAAGCCCTGGGTCATGGTCTCGGTGTAGGCGTTCTCGGCCTTCAGGTAATCGATCACCGGCGGGCTGTCTTTCTCGCGCAGCCAGAAATACGGGTCATCGACCTTCTCGCCATGCCAGTTCGATACATGCTCGTGCGCCGGCGCGCTGGGTGCTTGGGGTGGCGTCTGGGCGATGGCGGGCGCGGCACTCAAAGCCAGGGCCAGGGTCGCGGCGGGGGTGATGTTCATCGGGCTGGTTCCAGGGTCGCAGGCGAGCGATGATAGTGAGGGCCGACCCCGCTGCGCCCCCCAACGGCATCCGCCGGAATCTGGATCGGGTCCGGCGTCTTCGCATCCGCCCGCACGGCGGCATTGCGCCGCGAAAAGCCCTTCCAGAATGTGTGATCGATCTCGAAAGTGCCGTTGGCTTCGGCCGACCACTTGCCGTCTCGCGCGTACTCGACAAGGTCGAAGTCGCCGTCCATGCAGCGTCGCCCGACAGGTACTTGCCGAGGAACGCCGTGGCGACGTGCTGTGCGATGTTGTTCATGCGCACGTTGATGCCGGTCGTCGACAGCAGCGTGGCCATGGCGGGGGCGCCCCACCCAGCCGCTGCGGCCCTGTCCGTGCCTGCGATCGGCCCTGATCGAGCCGTCTCCGGAAGGGTTCAACTCAAAGGCACGATCAGCCTCGAACCCGGCCGCCGACGAGCATCGCCGTGCCCTCGGCCAGGGCGGCGAGCTTGGCATAGACGATGTCGGCGTCAACGGCACCGAAACCTGCAAAGGTGCCGAAGCCGCAGTCGCTGCCGGCCTGCAGGCGCTCTGCGCCGACGATGTCGACGAAGCGTTGCAGCCGTTGCGCCACCAGACGCGGGTGCTCGATGAAGTTCGTGGTGGTGTCCAGCACGCCCGGAATCAGCACCTTGTCTTGCGGAATCAGCCCGCGCATCTCGTGAATGGTTTCCCACTCGTGACCGTGACGCGGGTTGGCGGTTTCGAACAGCAGGCCCTGCGGTTTAGCCTTCAGCACGGTGGGCAGGATGGTCGCCAGCGGCACGTCCTTGTGATGTGGGCCTTCGTAGTTGCCCCAGCAGACATGCATGCGGATGCGGTCTGCCGGCAGCGCCAGCAGCGCGAAGTTCAGGGCTTCGACATGTTTCTCGATGCGCGCCAGGTACGCGGCTTCGTCGAGTTCCTTGAACATCATGTGCCGGCCCAGGCCCAGGTCGGGCGAATCCAGCTGCAGGATCAGCCCGGCATCGACGATGGCGTGGTATTCATGACGCAGCGCGTGCGCCAGCGCCTCGAGATAGGCGTCGTCGTCGGTGTAGTGGTGGTTGGGTTGAAACAATGCCACCACGCCAGGCGAGGCCGAGTTCATGAAGACCTCCTTTGCGCCGTGCTTGGCTGCTGCGGCCTTGACATGCGCGATGTCCTTGTGCAGCGGCTCCAGGGTCTTGATGCCGATCGGCCCCACGCAGCAGGGCCGGCGGTAGCTGGGCGTACCGCCGCCGCTGCTGGCCCGCTTCATGAAACCCGGGAAGTCGGTCAAGTCGGCCGGGATGCGCCGCGGGCTGTCGCCATCGAAACCGGTGAAGCGGTCCTTGATGTAGGTGGCATAGCTGATCTTGCTCATCTCGCCGTCGCTGACGATGTCCACGCCCGCCGTGACTTGCCGCGCCACGCAGTCGTCCACTGCCTGCGCCATCACTTCATCGAAGGCGGCTTCATCGACCGCCTCGCCCTTCTCGCGGGCGAAGATCAGTTCGACAACGCCTTTGCTGCGTGGCAGGCTGCCCACGTGGGTGGTACGGATCCGTTGCATGTTCGGGCCTAGTCTCATGCGACCGCTGGAATGCATTCGCATGCACATCCATCATGCTGGCATAGCGACCGTAAGCAATAACTGGTAATTTCCCCTATGAATACGCATGCATTTCTGAACAAGAATGTGCCGCATGAACCGGGTTCGTGACCTGCCATTCCAGCTTGCCGATCGGCCGCGCATCACGCGCATCCGCCAAGTGCCCACGCTGGCGCTGCGTTCGGCCAAGCCCGAGCGCCTGCAGCCGATGTCGGGCTTCGATGAAGGCTATGCCGACATCGTCGACTTCATCGTTCGCATCACCGAAGAAATCTGGGTCGACCGCGCCGTCGGCCGCATCTACGACACCTACGACCATGCCTGCACCATCTATTCGCCCTATGGCGTGGTGCGCTCGGTGCAAGAAGTGGTGGCGTCCACGGTATCGACTTTGCATGCCTTCCCGGACGGCGAACTGCACCATGTCAACGTCGCCTGGGACGGCGACGAGACGCAGGGCTTCTACACCTCGCACCTGGGCTACAGCCGCTCGACCAACCTCGGCGCGTCGAATTGGGGACCGGCGACCGGTCGACGCATCGGGGTGCATTTCGTTGCCGATTGCGTCACGCGCGGCAACTTCGTCCACACCGAATGGCTGGTGCGCGACAACGGCGCGGTCGTGCGGCAACTCGGGCTGGATCCGCACGTCATCGCACGCCGCATTGCCGACAGCAACACCGGCACACAGCGAGTGCATTCCAGCCCGACCGCCCTGCTGGGGCAGGCACCAAGGCCCGGCCTGCAGGCAGCCGACGACAGTGTGGACAGCTGGGCACGCGTGGTGTTCGACGAGTTGTGGAACCAAAGACGGCTGGACCGTCTCGGTCACCACTTCAGCACCGATTCCATTTGTCACGCTGGCGGCGGTCGGGTCGCCGCGGGCCTGCGCAACCAGCAGGCGCTGATGCTGCTGATGCTCAGCGCCATGCCCGACGCGGTCATGCAGGTCGACAAGGTCAGTTGGTCGGACGAGACCGATGGCGTCATCGTCGCGGTGCGCTGGCGGCTCGAAGGCAGCAGTCAACCCGGAGCGCTGTTGGGCGAATGCCCCGCCAACAAGCCGATGCTGCTCAACGGCATGAGCCATTTGCGCCTGACCGGCTCGCATGTCGTTGAGCACTGGATGATCTTCGACGAGATCGGCGCACTCGTGCAGGTTTACCGGGCATGAGACAGCACGCCTGCACGGCGGTGCGTTGGCCAAGCCCGCAGCGCCGAGCGCTGTGCGCCGCAGCAGGGCGTTCGACATGAGTCAGTGCGCAACGGACAAACACAGTCCAGAAACTTGGACTCGCCGCAAGGCTTTGCTGGCGGGCGTTGGCGTCGCCAGTGCGCCAGCATTCGCGAGCAAAAAGTTCGACTCGAGTGGTAGGTTTCTCTGGGGCGTTGCGACCGCTGCCCACCAGATCGAGGGCGGCAACACCAACAGCGACTACTGGGTGATGGAGCACGTGCCTGACACGTACTTCAAAGAACCTTCTGGCGACGCGTGTGACAGCTTCAACCGCTGGCGCGAGGACCTTGCGCTGATCAAATCGGCGGGTCTCAACAGCTACCGTTTCTCTGTTGAATGGGCGCGCATCGAGCCTGAACGCGGCGAGTTCTCCGAGGCAGCGCTCGCCCACTACAGGCGCATCTGCGTCGCCTGCCGAGAAGCCGGCATCACGCCGGTCGTGACCCTCCACCACTTCACCAGCCCGCGCTGGGTCGCGGCCATGGGCGGCTGGGAAGACTTTGCAGTGGTCGACCACTATGCGCGCTATGCCGACAGGACGGCACGCGCGCTGGCCGGCGTCGTCGACTGGTTCTGCACGATGAACGAACCGAATGCGCAGGTGACGTCGAAGGTTTTGCAACGCAAGCCCTGGGCGATTGAGCCGGCATTGCGTGCCGCCGCGGCGCGCGCTGCGGGGTCTGACCGTTTCCACATGTACTTTCTCGGTGACAGCTTCAGGGTGCGCGACGTGTGCCTGGCCGCGCACGCCAAGGGTCGGGATGCGGTCAAGGCCGCGGTTCCCGGTGCCCGGGTTGGCATGACGCTGGCCTTGCAGCAATTGACAGCCGGCCCTGGCGGCGAGTCGCTGTACAAGCGAATCTTTGCCGAGGCGCGGGCACCCTTTTATGCCGCGGCATCGGGCGACGATTTCCTCGGCGTGCAGACCTACAACAAGTTCGAGACGGGTCCAGACGACTACCTGCCCGCACCCGCCGACGCCATGAAGGACATGTTTGGCCTTCCGACACAGCCAGGCGCGCTGGCTGCGACGGTGCGCGAGGCCTACACACATGCCAGGGTGCCGATCTTCGTCACCGAGCATGGTCACAACACGCAGGACGACGCCCAGCGCACTCAACACCTGGGGGCGTCGTTGGTCGGCCTTGAAGCCGAGATTGCTGCGGGTGTCCCGGTGGTCGGTTACCTGCATTGGAGCCTGCTCGACAACTTCGAATGGTCGTCGGGTTACATCCCGCGATTTGGTCTGGTTGCTGTTGATCGCAAGACCTTCGTGCGGGTGCCCAAACCAAGTCTCGCGGCCTATGGGGGCCTCGTGCGGAATTTGCGCCGCACTCAGCGCTGGGCATGAGGCACCCCATGTCACTCGACACCCTTCATTCAGACCTGGGCAGCGCGGAGCGCATGGAATGACCCATCCGCCGCCCTGGAACCAGCATCCCCAAGTGCGCTCGCCGGCAGGCCGCGCGATCGGCGACCTGCTGGCCTTGCGTTCGCGCCAGCAGCCGCTGTACGGCTTCGATGCGGTCTACAGCGACTTCGTCGACTACATCGTTCGCTGCACCCACCGCATCTGGGAAGAAAAGGACATCGGTTTGTGCCGCACGCACTACGCCGACGACGTGGTGATGCACACGCTGGCGGGTCCGAGCGGAGGGCGCGAGGGTGTCGTCCAGGGCACGCTGGGAGCGCTGGCCGCCTACGCGGACCGCCAAGTCATCGCCGAAGACGTGATCTGGAGCGAAGACGCGCCGGGGCTCTTCTATTCATCGCACCGCATCACCAGCCGTTCGACCCTGGAAGGCGCAGACGCGCTCTTCGGCTCGGCCACGGGCGCGGCGCAGA
>JBDSMV010000318.1:0-3358 GCA_039915715.1 Rubrivivax sp.
GCATCGACCGCGAACCCGCGGTGTTCTATTTCCACCCGTGGGAAATCGACGCCGGGCAGCCGCGCATCAAGGGCATCGACGCCAAGACCCGCTTCCGGCACTACGTCAACATCGGCCGCACCGAAGACCGTCTGCGGCAGTTGATGCAGGACTTTCGCTGGGACCGGATGGACCGGATCTTCCTGCCTGATCGGGTCGGAACGTAGGCCCTGTGGCATGACCACCATCGAGCGTCTGGCCGCCGGCGACGCCCGCAGCGCGGCATCGTGGGACGCCTTCGTCGCGGCTTGTCCCGATGCCACCTTCTTCCACCGTGCCGGCTGGCAGGGCGTGTTGCAAGAGTCGTTCAGACACCAGACCCACTTCCTGTTCGCCCACGAGCAAGGCCGCATCACCGGCGTGTTGCCGCTGGCGCATGTCAAGAGCCTGCTGTTCGGCAATGCACTGACCAGTCTGCCGTTCGCGGTGTATGGCGGCGTGGCGGCCGTCGACGAAATCACGGCGACTGCGCTGGAAAACGAAGCGCAGCAATTGGCACAGCGCCTGCGGGTCGACCACCTGGAATTGCGGCAGGTGGCGCGGCGCCACGAAGGCTGGCCGGCGCAGGACCTGTATGTGACCTTTCGCAAGCCGATCCTGGCCGATGTCGAAGCCAACATGCTGGCGATTCCGCGCAAGCAGCGCGCGATGGTGCGCAAGGGCATCAAGGGCGGGCTGGTCAGCGAAACCGACAGCGGCATCGACGCGTTCTTCAGCCTCTATGCCGACAACGTGCACCGCCACGGCACCCCGGCCATGCCCAAGCGTTACTTCGCCGCACTGCGGCGCGAATTCGGCCGCGACTGCGATGTGCTCAACGTGCGCGGCCCCGACGGCCGGCTGCTGTCCAGCGTGCTCAGCTTTTATTTCAAAGACGAAGTGTTGCCCTACTACGCCGGCGACGCCGAAGCCGCGCGTGACCTGGCCGGCAACGACTTCAAGTATTGGGAGCTGATGCGGCGGTCGTGTGAGCGCGGGCTGAAGCTGTTCGACTACGGCCGCAGCAAGCAGGGCACGGGTTCGTATTCGTTCAAGAAGAACTGGGGCTTCGAGCCGCTGCCGCTGAACTACGAGTACCGCCTCTACAAACGCGAGGCGATCCCGCAGAACAACCCGGCCAATGCCAAGTACAAGCTGATGATCGAAACCTGGCGGCGCCTGCCGATCGGGTTCGCGAACTGGCTCGGACCGTTCGTCGTGCGCAGCCTCGGCTGACCGTAGAAGCGATGGCCGACATCCTGTTCCTGGCCCACCGGCTGCCGTATCCGCCCGACAAGGGCGACAAGATCCGCAGCTACCACCAGTTGCGCCATCTGGTGGCGGCGAAGCACCGCGTGTGGCTCGGCACCTTCGTCGACGACGAAGCCGACCTGCAGCACCTGCCCGCCGTGGAGGCGATGTGCGCCGGCACGCAAATGCTGCGCCTGCATCCGCGCCGCGCGCGACTGAAGAGTCTGCGCGGGTTGGCCACCGGTCAGGCGTTGACGGTGGACTACTACCGTGACCCGCGCATGTCGGACTGGGTGGCGCAGGTTTGCAAGGACGTGCGCTTCGACGCGGTGCTGGTGTATTCGTCGTCCATGTTGCAGTACGTGCAGCACCTGCAAGACGGGCAGCACAGGCAGGACGTGCCGCGCCCTTTGGTGGTCGACTTCTGCGATGTCGACTCGGCCAAGTGGCACGACTACGGCCGCCGCCACGCCTGGCCGATGTCGTGGGTCTACCGCAGGGAAGCGCGGTTGCTGGCCGATGTCGAACGCGCCGGCGCAGCGCATGCCGACCACTCGTTGCTGGCCACGGCCAACGAAGCCCAGCTGTTTCGGCAAGTCGCGTTGCTCGAACCCGATCGAACCCGCGATCGGAACGGCGACCGCACCGGCGACCGCATCGGCGTACTGGGCAACGGCGTCGACGCCGACTTCCATGCGCCCGACCCGCAGCGTGTGTCGCCGTTCGGCGCTGATGAGATTCCGCTGGTGTTCGTCGGTGCGATGGACTACTGGCCCAACATCGACGCGGTGTGCTGGTTCGCCGACCAGATGCTGCCCGCGCTGCGCCTGCGCCATCCGAAGTTGCGGATGCACATCGTCGGCCGCAACCCGGCACCGGCGGTGTTGGAGCTGGCAAAGGCACACCGCGCCGTCAGCGTCACCGGCACCGTGCCCGACGTGCGGCCCTATGTGCAGCATGCCGCGGTGGTGGTGGCGCCGTTGCGACTGGCCCGCGGCATCCAGAACAAGGTGCTGGAAGCGATGGCGATGGCGCGCCCGGTGGTGGCTGCCAGCGCTTGCGCGGCCGCCATTGACGCGCTGCCAGGCCAGCACCTGCTGGCGGCCGAAGCGGCCCAGCACTACATCGATGCGGTCGACACCTTGCTGCGCGATCCGGCCGGTGCCGAAACCATCGGCCGCGCCGCGCGCTGCCAGGTGCAGGCCGTCTATGGCTGGGACGCCCGGCTGGCCGAACTCGACCGCTGCCTCGGGCTGGTGCCTGCCGCCGACGACTCGGCAAGCCGCGGCGCTGGGCTCGATGCCGGCCCCGACCCAACGGCCGAGGTCGATGTGACAACCGCCGCTGGCACCCAACCTCACGCGGCATCGCACAGCACGCCCCAACCCGCATGAACGCACTGCTTTCGTTGCCGTCGCCCACGGTCTGGCGCCGCCTGGCACCCGCGCTGCTGCTGATGACCGCGGTGCTGCTGCTGTTTCGCGACACCACGGTCGCGATGGTCGACATCTGGATCCGTTCAGAAACGTTTGCCCACGCCTTCCTGGTGCCGCCGATCGTCATCTGGCTGGTGTGGCGCAAGCGTGCGCTGCTGGCCACCTTGCAGCCGCGTCCGGCGCCGGGGTTCCTGGTGCCGATCGCGGTGGTGTGTGCGTTGTGGTTGCTGGGCGAGTTGGCCAGTGTCAACAGCGCCACCCAGTTCGCGCTGGTGGCGCTCCTGGTGCTGTCGGTGCCGGCGCTGTTCGGGACGCAGGTGGCGCGCGCGCTGACGTTCCCGCTGTTGTTCCTGTTCTTCGCCGTACCGTTCGGCGAATTCATGGTGCCGCACATGATGGAGTGGACCGCGGACTTCACGATTGCCGCAGTGCGCGCCAGCGGGGTGCCGGTGTACCGCGAAGGCCTGCAGTTCGTGATCCCTTCAGGCAGCTGGTCGGTGGTCGAAGCCTGCAGTGGCGTGCGCTACCTGATCGCGTCGTTCATGGTCGGCACGTTGTTCGCATACCTGAACTTTCAAACCCCGTGGAAGCGGGCGGTGTTCATCGCGGTCTCGCTGCTGATGCCGATCGTGGCCAACTGGCTGCGCGCCTAC
>JBDSMV010000342.1:0-3182 GCA_039915715.1 Rubrivivax sp.
AGCCGGTTGGCTTCGGCAATCGCGTCTTCGAGCTTGCCGAATCCGCGGATCGCGGCCATCGGACCGAAGGGCTCTTCGTTGAAGACCCGCGCGCCGTCGGGCACGTTGGCCAGCACGGTCGGCTGGAAAAAGTTGCCGATCTCGCCGATGCGCTCACCGCCGGCCAGCAGTTCCGCGCCTTGCTTGACGGCGTCGGCGGTGAACTCGGCCATGGCCGTCAGCCGCCGTGGGTTGGCCAGTGGGCCCATCGCCGTGCCCTCGGTCATGCCGTCGCCCACCTTCAGACCCTTGGCATGGTCGACCAGCGCCTTGGCGAATTCTTTCTGGATGCTTTCGTGCACCAAAAAGCGCGTCGGAGAGATGCAGACCTGCCCGGCATTGCGAAACTTGGCGCCGCCTGCGCATTTCACGGCCAGCGCGATGTCGGCGTCTTCGCAGACGATCACCGGTGCATGACCGCCAAGTTCCATCGTCACCCGCTTCATGTGCTGACCGGCCATTGCGGCCAATTGCTTGCCCACCGGTGTCGAGCCGGTGAAGGTGATCTTGCGGATCACCGGGTGTGGGATCAGATAGCTGGAGATCTCGGCTGGGTCACCGTAGACCAGCCCCAGCACGCCCGGCGGCAGACCGGCGTCAGCAAAAGCGCGGATCAACTCGGCCGGCGCGGCCGGCGTTTCCTCGGCAGCCTTGACAAGCATCGAGCAACCCGCAGCCAACGCAGCCCCTACCTTGCGCACCACCTGGTTGATCGGAAAGTTCCACGGCGTGAAAGCCGCCACCGGCCCCACCGGATCTTTCAACACCATCTGCCGCAACGCCAGACTGCCGCGGCTCGGAACAATGCGGCCGTAGACCCGGAAACCTTCCTCGGCGAACCCCTCGATGATGTCGGCCGCAGCCATCGCCTCGCCCTTGGCTTCCGGCAGTGGCTTGCCCTGTTCCTGCGTCAGCACCTCGGCGATGGCGCCAGCGCGTTCTCGCATCAAGGACGCGGCCTTGCGCATGATCTTGCTGCGTGCCGCTGGGGTGGTGTCGCGCCAGGTCTCAAAGCCTTTCTGCGCGGCTGCCAAGGCCTTGTCCAGGTCGGCTTTGCTGGCGCGCGCCACGCGGCCGATCTCTTTGCCAGTGGCGGGGTTGAAGACCGCCAGGGTTTTGCCGTCGGCGGCATCCTGCCATTGGCCGTCGATGAAGAGCTGGGTGTTCGGGTAGGTCATGGGTGAGTTCTCCTTGGGTGCTGCCGATTCGGGTTGCCATTGTGCGACCGGCCCTGCTGTTCGCGTTTGTGCCCATGCGACTCGGCATCGATCGCTCTAGCATTCCATGATTCGTTGGCGCCTGCGTGCGGCCTTGCTGGCTGCGCTCGGCGCCTGAGCCATTGCAGAACCAGGAGATCGTTCGATGAAGACCCGATTTCAGATCCACGCCGCCCTGACCCTCGTCGCCGCGTTGGCAGCCGGAACTGCCCAGGCGCAGCAGATCAAACTGATGACGGGGCCGCAAGGCGGATCGTGGTATCCGCTCGGCGGCGCCATCGCCAACATCGCGGAGCAAGCCGGCATCAAGGTGCAAGTGTTGCCGGGTGCCGGCATCGCCAACGTCAAGGGCGTGCAAGCTGGCAAGGCCGACATGGGGTTCGGCAATTCCATTTCCACCGTCGACGGCGTCGCGGGCCGCGCACCTTTCGACGCCAAGGCCGGGAATGTGTGCAACGTCGCGTCGTTGTACCCGCAGTACTACCAGGTGGTGGCCAATGCCGACGCCAACATCAACACGCTGGCCGACCTGAAAGGCAAGCCGATCGCGGTGCAGCCGAAGGGCAACACGGCCGAATTCATCAGCCAACAATCGCTGGAGGTCTACGGTCTGGATTACAAGGACATGTCGCGGGTCAGCTATGTGTCCTATACCGACGCGGTGTCGTTGATGAAGGACAACAACGCCCAGGCCTTCACGCTCGGCACCACCGTGCCGGCTTCGTCGATCATGGACCTGGCGTCGGCGCGCGACATCAAGCTCATCGGAATTCCGGACGAGAAGTTCCAGGCCATGCGCAAGCTGAACCCGGGCTACACCAAGCTCATCATTCCAGCCGGCAGCTACCCCAAGCAGACCGCCGACGTGCCGACCATCGGCTATGCCACACACGTCATCGCCCGCTGCGACCTGGACCCGGACGTGGTCTACAAGATGCTGAAGGGCATGGTCGACCACAAGGCCGACCTCACCGCCGTCGCCAAGGCGATGGGCGTCACCACGCCGAAGATGATGGCCGAGGACATCGGCGTACCGATGCACAAGGGGGCCATGCGCTACTACAAGGAAAAGGGGGTTCTTTGAGCCCCCACGCTCCCTGCCGGTCGCTGCCCCCCGAGGGGGCGTTCGCCTGCGGCCCGGCAAAGCCGGTTCCGCGGCTCTACCTGGTCTCGCGCTTTAGCTGAGCGCTGCGGTGTTGCGACTTTCGCTTCCGACCTTGTTGTCGCGGCGCTTGATCACTGGCGTCGCAGTTGCGATGTCGGTGTTTCATCTTTGGGTGGCGTTCGTGGGGCCGCCCGACGCCTATGTCATGCGCGGTTCGCATTTGGCGTTTGCGCTGGTGCTGGCGTTTCTGATCCTGCCCGGGCGCACTGGCAAGGCCGAACGCGTCGGCTGGTTCGACGTGCTGCTGCTTCTGGCCGGCGCCGCCGCCGCGATGTACCCGGCAATGAACCTGCACTACATTCAGAACCGGATGTATTACGTGGACGACCCACGCTTGCTCGACTACGTCTTCGGCGGCGCACTGGTGGTGCTGACGATCGAGGCCACGCGCCGCGCCACCGGTTGGGCGCTGCCGATCACGGCGATGGTGTTCATCGCTTACGGGCTGACCCTCGGGAACCAGCCGGTGGCGATGATGCTCGACCAGATCTACCTCACCACCGAGGGCATCTTCGGCATTCCGCTGTATGTGTCTGCCACCTACGTGATGCTGTTCATCCTGTTCGGGGCTTTTGTCGAACGCAGTGGCGCCGGGCAGCTTTTTATGGACTTCGCGCTGGCGTTGGCGGGCGGTAGTTCGGGCGGGCCGGCCAAAGTGGCCGTCATCACCAGCAGTTTGTTCGGCACCGTGTCGGGCAGCGCGGTCGCCAACGTAATGACCACCGGCACCTTCACCATTCCGCTGATGAAGCGCACCGGCT
>JBDSMV010000358.1:0-3023 GCA_039915715.1 Rubrivivax sp.
TCCGATCATGAAGGTCTCGCCGTCCTTGAACAGATGGTCGAACTGGCTCCCGTCCGGCAGAAAGCTGCGCTCCAGGTTGTAGAGCTTCTTGAAGCTCGCCTGCACCAAGCGGATGTTCTCGCCGATGGCGATCTTGCCGCCCACCCGTTGTTGGATGTGGTGCGCGCCCGACAGGTGATCGGCATGGGCGTGCGTCTCCAGAATCCAGTCGACCTGGAGCGTGTTCTCCGCCACGCAGGCGAGCACCCGGTCGGCCGCGACGGTGCCCGTGTGGCCCGACTTGGGGTCGTAGTCGAGCACCGGGTCGATGACCGCTGCGCGCCGTGTCGACGGATCCCATACGACATAGGTGACGGTCCCAGTCTTGGGGTCGAAGAAGGCCTGCGTGGTGGTTCGTTCGCTCATGGTGTGCTCCGGGGGTGCTTCGCGCATCTGGTTTTCGATCTATTGACTTATAGTATATCTTTCAATATAGTGAATGCAACCCGCTGCGACCTGAAATGACCGCATGAAGACCTCGCCATCCACCCTCCACCCCGAGACGCTGCGCCATGCCGCCGATCGGGCGGTCGGCGCGTTGAAGCTGCTGGCCAACGTCGAACGCATGTTGCTGTTGTGTCAGCTGTCGCAAGGCGAGATGTGCGTCAGCGACCTCGAAGTGCAGCTCGGCATCCGCCAGCCGACGCTGTCGCAGCAGCTCGGCGTGTTGCGCAATGAAGGCGTGGTCGGCACGCGCCGCGACGGCAAGAACATCTACTACAGCGTGGCCGATCCGGACCTGCTCGAGATCCTCGCGGTTCTTTACCGCCTCTACTGCCCGAAGGAAAAGTGATGACGATTGCATGGACTGAGTTCACCCCGTGGTCCGCTCTGGCGGGCGGTGCGTTGATCGGCGCCGCTGCGGCGATGTTCGTGTTGCTGAACGGCCGGGTCGCCGGCATCAGCGGCGTCATCGGCGGGTTGTTCAAGCCGGTCGCGGGCGACGTGGCCTGGCGCGCTGCATTCGTGATCGGATTGATCGGCTCACCGCTGGTTTACGCACTGTTCGCAGCGCTGCCGGTCCTGCAGATCGACGCCTCGTTCGGCGCGCTAGTAGCGGCCGGCTTGCTGGTGGGTGTCGGCACCCGCTATGGCTCGGGTTGCACCAGTGGCCACGGCGTGTGCGGCCTGGCGCGACTGTCGCCGCGGTCCGTCGTCGCAACGGCTGCGTTCATGAGTGCCGGTTTCGCGACGGTGTTCGTGACGCGCCACCTGTTCGGTATCTGAAGGAGCACTTCATGACCACGGTTTTCACCTCACTCCTGGCGGGCTTGGTCTTCGGACTCGGCCTCATCGTCTCCGGCATGGCCAACCCGGCCAAGGTGCTGGGTTTCCTGGATCTCGCCGGAGCCTGGGATCCATCGCTCGCTTTCGTGATGACAGGCGCCATTGCGGTTGCGGCACTCGCTTTCGCGCTGGCGAAGAAGCGCACGGTTTCCTTTCTCGGCGCCGCGCTGAAGCTGCCAGGCTCGCGTCACATCGATCGCCGCCTGGTGATTGGCAGCGTGCTGTTCGGCATCGGCTGGGGCATCGCCGGCTTCTGCCCGGGGCCAGGGCTGGTGGCGCTCGGCATGGGCGAGACCCAGGCGCTGGTCTTCGTCGGTGCCATGCTGGCGGGCATGGGCCTCTTCGAATTGATCGAGCGACGCAAGCAGGCGTCGCACCTGCGTGCGGCCTGAAGGCTTGCGATGAACGGCAACGGGGTCTGGCTGGCCACGCTGGCAACCGTCGTGCTGCTGTTCGGCTACGAAGCGCTCGTCGCCCTGGCACAGCGCCGTCGGCCGGGTCGCATGGCACGCAGCGCGCACGCGGCCTTGCGTGAGGACTGGTTCAGCACGGTGTCGCAGCACAAGGGCTCCGAGATCCTGGCAGTGCAGACGCTGCGCAACTCGCTGATGTCGGCGACCATGACAGCTTCGACGGCGGTGCTGGGGCTGCTGGGTACGGTGACATTGGCAGCGCCCTCGCTGCATGTCAGCTTCGGCGAGGCGGCTGCATTGCCGAGCTTCACTCCCCGGCTGGTGCTGGAGTTGCTGTTGCTCACCCTGCTGTTCGCCTCACTGGTCTGCTCCGCGATGGCGGTGCGCTACTACAACCATGCCGGCTTCATCTGCGGCATGCTGGTCGAGTCCGAAGCGCGACAACGGTGGACGCCTGCAGGTACGGCCTATGTGCGCCGCGCGGGGCTCTTGTACAGCTGGGGCCTGCGGCACCTGATCCTCGTCGCGCCCATCCTCGCATCGCTGTTGCATCCCTTCGCGGGGCCGGTGGCGGCCGTGCTCGTGGTGGCGGTGCTGTCGGGGTTCGATCGCTTCGGATCAAGGTAAACCTCAGGTGGCGCCTCGTGCGCTGCAACGCCCTGGGCCAAGGCCATCAGTTCCCTGATCGATCTGTGCGGTGTTTCAGCGCCCATGGCTTACGCCGCATTCGCCACCGCGGCGCGCCAGACCTCGGTCTTCGCGCGCGTGAAGCCCGGCAAAGCTGCGCAGCGACCCCGAGCTTGGCGACGCCCCGACACATGCGGAGGTCGGGCCCGCACAGCGTGGAATTCGCCCGCGCAGCCACCTTCACGGTGCCGGACAGCGCGTGCTCGCGACGATGTTCATCTGAGCGGTACCGAACATCTGGAATGTCCGTAAGCGGGTAAAGTCGATCGAGGACTGGAGGTGTGTGCCCTTAGGTGCTCGCCTCACTGGGTCCGCGAGGGTACGTCTCATGAAATTCGCTCGTGATCCGAAGAGCAACCAACTGCTCGCCGCGCTGCCGTCTGAAGAGTGGGACCGCTGGCAGCCGCAGCTTGAATGGATCGACCTCACCCTCGGGCAGGTGATCTACGAGTCGGGCAACCTGCAGAGCCACGTCTACTTTCCGACCACGGCCATCGTCTCGCTGCTGTACGTGATGGAAAGCGGGGCGTCGGCCGAGATCGCGGTCGTGGGCAACGAAGGTGTTGTCGGTATCTCGCTGTTCATGGGCGGCGAAAC
>JBDSMV010000006.1:0-5967 GCA_039915715.1 Rubrivivax sp.
ACCACGGCTCCCGGCAGCCGCTGGATGGTCGCGCGCACCACCGACACCACCCTGCCCGAGGGCCGCCTGTTCGTGGCGCCGGTGGCCCAGCCCGGTCGCAAGAAGGTGGCCTGGCGCGGCTTCGCCACAGCCGACGACCAGGTGCTGGACATTGCGCTCCAAGGCGACCGGCTCTATGTGCTGACACGCAAGCAGGCACCGCGCCACAAGCTCGTCAGCATCGACCTCAGCGCGCCCGATCTGCGGGCGGCGACTTTGGTTGTGGGCCGAGCCCGGTGACGGTGTGCTGGAGGGCTTCAGGCTGACGCCGGACGGCGTCGTGACGCGTGTGCGGCACGGCACCCAGGTGGTGCTGCGGCAGCATGCGCCGGGTGACACGGCCGGGCGCACGCTGGCTGCGCCGGGGCCGGGTGTGGCGCGGCTGGCGGTCAGCCCCTCGCACCGCATCCGCGGGCTGATCTATGCCTTCTCGAGTTGGACCGAGCCCACCCACTGGCTGCAATCGCAGCCCGGGTCAATGAAGCCGCAGCACATGCTGCAACAGCAAGCACAACAACAGGCACTCGATAGCCCGCGGTCGGTGCCCGTTTCTCTGGGCTATCGCGCGTTGCCGCCCGACCTGCCCGAACTCGTGATCACCGATGTCGAGGTGCCCAGCGACGGCGGGGTTCTGGTGCCGATGACGGTGTTGCACCGCAAAGGACTGAAGCTGGACGGCAGCAACCCGGTGCTGCTGCAAGGCTATGCGCCCTACGGCCTCTCGGAGTCGGCCGGATTCAGCGCCACCCACACCGTCTGGATCGAGCACGGCGGCGTGCTCGCCGTCATCAACCCGCGCGGCAGCGGTGTCAACGGCGACGACTGGTACCGCGCCGGCTTCCAGGCCACCAAGCCCAACACCTGGAAAGACGGCATCGCCGGCGCCCGCTGGCTGATCGACAAGGGCTACGGGTCACCGGCGACGATGGGCATCATCGGTGGCAGTGCGGGTGGCATCTTCGTCGGCCGCGCCACCACAGAAGCACCCGAGTTGTTCGCCGCTGCGGTGTACAGCGTCGGCATGCTGGACACCTTGCGCTCGGAATTCAGCGCCAACGGAGCCACCAATGTCTCGGAGTTCGGCACCGTCACCGATCCGGCCGACTTTCAGTCGCTCTTGGCGATGAGCACCTACCGCGCCATCCGCGACGGGGTGCGCTACCCCGCGGTGCTGCTGGTGCATGGCATGAACGACCCACGCGTCGGTGTCTGGGAAAGCGGCAAGACTGCTGCCCGTTTGCAGGCTGCTGAAGCCACGCTGACCGACGCACGGCCGGTGCTGCTGCGGCTGGACATGCAGGCCGGCCACGGCATCGGCAGCACCCTCAACCAGCGCGAGGCGCTGGCAGCCGACACGCTTTCGTTCCTGCTTTGGCAGATGGGCAAGACGACGCTGGCGCCATGGACGTCTTCAGCGCGCGCCGTTCCGAACGGATAGAGAGACCGGTCACTTGACTGCTGCCGGAGAGAAGGCTCGAGTCGATCTGCAACTGCCGTTCCGTGGGCAGGCAAGCCGCCGCAAGCCGACACTGGCCGACCGATTGACTGCGGGTCGACACGGGCGCAGGCACCCGAAAAGACCGATGAGATCGGCGCCTGGCTGGATCGGGTTGCAGCCGCGCAGAGGCGCTGGACACCGTCACGTTCAAGGCCGGCGGCTGACGCAATCGGCCCGGAGCAACGGGGGTTGGCGCATCAAGGCGCGATTGGCGAGCGGTGCCGCTTGGCAAGACCCCACAGCAAGGCGGCCCGCCGCCTGTGGGGGCAGGGGTCAAACGTAGACTTCCGCCCGCTTGCGCCACTGACCGGCGCAGCGCCGCCCCGATGACCGACCTTTACACGCTGCTGTACCTGAGCACCCTGACCCCCGGTACGGATGAGTTGGTGGTTGCGACGATCGCGCGGCGGGCCCGTGTCGCCAACGCCGCATTGGGGATCTCGGGCTTGCTGGTGTTCGACGGCGCGAGCTTCCTGCAGCGCCTGGAAGGGCCGCACGATGCGCTCTCCCGGCTTGTGCAGCAACTTCGGGGCGACCCCCGGCATGTCGACATGGACGTGCTGTGTTGGCAACCGCTGACCGGCGCCCGGCTCCATGCAGGCTGGGACCTGGCTTATCACATGGTCGAAGACGCCGACCACGCGCTCGACCGAATCCGCGGTCGCCGGGGAGACGAGGCGCTCGCCGCCTTCGACCGGCTGGCGAGCAGTTGGGATCTGGTGGGGTAAGGTGCGCGCACCCGTCAGGCCCGCCACCCTTTGAAGATCCACCATGCCCAGATTCGCAGCCAACCTGTCGATGCTGTTCACCGAAGTGCCGATGCTCGAGCGCTTCGAACGCGCCGCCCGAGCCGGCTTTTCCTCGGTCGAGATCCAGTTCCCCTACGAAGCCCCCGCGGCCGAGGTGCGGATGCGGCTGACCGCCAATCGGCTGCGAATGGTGCTGCACAACCTGCCGGCCGGTGACTGGGCTGCCGGTGACCGTGGCATGGCGACGGACCCGAAGCGCACCGATGAGTTCCGGGACGGCGTGCAGCGCGCGATCGAGTACGCCACCGTGCTGCGGGTGCCGCAGCTGAACTGTCTGTGCGGCTTGACGCCGGCCGGTGTCGACCCCGACACCGTGCGCCGCACCGTGGTCGACAACTTGCGCCACGCTGCCAGGGCGCTCAAGGATGCCGGATTGAAGCTGCTGATCGAGCCCGTCAACAACTTCGATGTGCCGGGCTTCTGGCTCAACCGCACCGCGTTGGCGCTGTCGGTGCTCGACGAGGTGGGCGCGGACAACGCCTATGTGCAGTACGACATCTACCATGCCCAACGCTCCGAGGGCGAACTGGCGGCCACGCTGGAGAAATACCTGTCACGCATCGGGCACATCCAGGTCGCCGACAATCCCGGCCGCCACGAACCGGGCAGCGGCGAGATCAACTACAGCTTTCTGTTCTCGCACCTGGACCGCATCGGCTATGCCGGCTATGTGGGCTGCGAGTACAAACCTGCCGGCGCCACCGAAGCCGGCCTCGGCTGGCTCGAACAGGCTCGCCGCCAGTTGCGGGCGACGACCTGAACCTCACTCTGAAGGCACCACCATGAAACTCGGATTCATCGGGCTCGGCATCATGGGCGCGCCGATGGCGGCGCATTTGCGCAAGGCCGGCCACGACCTGCACCTCACCACCCGCAGCGAAGTGCCGGCCGACCTGCTGGACGCCGGCTGCAAGGGCTGCGCCGATGCGCGCGCTGTCGCTGCTGCGGCCGATGTCGTCTTCATCATGGTGCCGGACACGCCCGATGTCGAAGCCGTGCTGTTCGGCGACCACGGCGTGGCGTCGGGGTTGGGCAAGGGAGACAGCAAGGGCAGCGGCCGCAAGATCGTGGTCGACATGAGCAGCATCTCGCCGCTGGCCACCAAGGAGTTCGCAAAGAAGATCAACGATCTGGGCTGCGACTACCTCGACGCACCGGTGTCCGGCGGTGAGGTCGGCGCCAAGGCCGGCTCGCTGACGATCATGGTCGGCGGACCCGACGCCGCCTTCGACAAGGTCAAGCCGCTGTTCGAGCTGATGGGCAAGAACATCACCCATGTGGGCGCCAACGGCGACGGCCAGACCACCAAGGTCGCCAACCAGATCATCGTGGCGCTGAACATCGCCGCGGTGGCCGAAGCACTGGTGTTCGCCAGCAAGGCCGGCGCCGACCCGGCCAAGGTGCGGCAAGCGCTGATGGGCGGCTTCGCGTCCAGCCGCATCCTGGAAGTGCACGGCCAGCGCATGATCGACCGGACTTTCGACCCCGGCTTTCGCATCAAGCTGCACCAGAAGGACCTGAACCTGGCGCTGCAGGGTGCCAAGGCGATCGGCGTTGCGCTGCCGCAGACCGCCGGCGCTGCGCAATTGATGCAGGCCTGCGCCGCGCAGGGCTGGGACGGCCTCGACCACTCGGCCCTGGTCAAGGCGCTGGAGCTGCTGGCCAATCACCCGGTGGCCGGGAACTGACTGAACAGGACGCAGCCCCACTGCCCACGGGCCACACCGACCGCCACGGACCGGCCCGCGGCTCTCAACAGCGTCGAGTCACTTTCATTCCCGAGCCGAGTTCGCGCTTGACGATGAACAGCGGCCTCGCCTTGACCTCTTCGAAGATGCGGGCCACGTACTCGCCCACCACGCCGAGCGAGATCATCTGCAGCCCTGCGAACAGCATCAGCGCAACGACGATGGTGGTCCAGCCGCTGACCTGATGGCCAAACATCAGATACCACGCAGTCAGATAAACACCGTACCCCAGTGCCGGCAATGCCAGCAGCAGCCCCATGGCACTGACCGCTCGCAGCGGCCAGGTGGTGAATCCGGTCAGACCATCGAGCGACAGCCGCATCAGTTGCAACGGACCGAAGCGGCTGCGCCCATGCGCGCGATCGCAGGGTTCATAGGGTACCGCCACGGTCCGGAAGCCGACCCAGGCGTACAGGCCCTTCATGAAACGGTTGCGCTCGGGCAAGTCGCACAACGCGTCGACCACGCTGCGGTCCATGAGCCTGAAATCGCCTGCCCCGGCTGGTACTTCGAAGCGGTCGGCGGCGTTGACCATGGCGTAGAAACAGCGCGTTCCGATGCGCTTGAACCAGGGCTCTGCCTGGCGCGATTGCCGCAGCGCGTACACCACGTCGGCACCGTTCAGCCAGTGCTGCAAAAACACCGGGATCAGCGTCGGCGGATGCTGCAGGTCGGCGTCCAGCGCAACCACGACTTCGCCGACTGCGGCCTGCAAGCCAGCGCTGAGCGCGGCTTCCTTGCCGAAATTGCGTGACAACTGCAGCACGCGAACGCCGGCTTGCTGAGCCCATTCGGCCATCCGCAACGGGCTCGTGTCGGTGCTGCCGTCGTCCACCAGCACAATTTCCCACGCATGTGTGCAGGCGTCCAATGTCTGCATCAACAGCGGCAACAAGCGCGCCAAATTCTCGGCTTCGTTGCGGCAGGGCACCACGCAGCTGATCGAAGGCGCTTGCGCGCGCTCCATCTGCCCGGCTGCAGGCGCGGCTGCGCACGGCTCAGTGGCAATGGGCGCTCTGGACGGTGCTTGCCCGGCTTCGGTGTCTTCACGCGTCCGCTGCAAACGGGGCCTGCCCGCATCTGCTTCGGGGGGCCACAGCAGCGCCGCGCCGGCACCCGGGTCGACGCGGTGGGGAGGAACGGAAAGGCGATTCATGCGCCGAATCTCCGATGCGCTGACTTAAGCCAGACTGATGGCGAGCCATGTCCCTTGATGGACAGGGTCAGCGCGCAACGGACGCTGCGTTCGGGGTCGGAAAACGGCCAGATGTCACGTTTGGCCATCCGATCGGAGCCGACACTCCCCGCGCTGCAGCCAGCATCCGCGCCGGCCCTGGTTGCCGAGCTCGCCCACCCATGATCCTGCCGCTGCCTGTCGACGCCTCTGCCAGTCGCCTGGAAATCCAGGCCCGAACGCTGCCGAAGCGCAGCCGCGCGGCGCAGCCTTCATTGGCCGCAGTGGCCGCCCTGCTGCTGGTGTTCGCAGCGGTGTGGCTCGTGCATCTGGATTGGGCCAGCCTGTCGCCGCCGACGGACAACATCGAGCAGCTGACCTGGGTTCATGCCATCGAATGGGGCTACTACAAGCACCCGCCGCTGCCGACCTGGTTGTTCTGGCTTGGCACGCAAGCATTGGGAATCGAAGCGTGGACCTCCTATGTGGCAGGGGCACTTTGCACACTCACGAGCATGGTGCTGATGTGGACATTGCTGCGCCACCTGCGGGGCTCGCGCTGGGCCACGGTCGCGCTGCTCGGCGCGCTGTGCATCACCTACTACAACATTCGGCTCTACTACTACAACCACGAAACCGTGTTGATGGTTTTTGTGGCGGCCAGCGCCTGGGCTTGCTGGCAGGCCCATGCCACCGGCT
>JBDSMV010000014.1:0-6610 GCA_039915715.1 Rubrivivax sp.
CCTTCGACGGCGACGCGGTGCTGTTCAGCGATGAAGCCGAACGGGTCTACCAGTCACAGGGGCTGGACGCCTTTCAGTTGCACGAACGCGACCGCGCCGCCACGCCGCTGGCGCCGGGGCCGTTCAAGCCGCTTTTGCAGGCGCTACGGCGGCTGCAGGCCGAACCCGCTGGCGGCATGCGGCTGCGCACAGCGCTGGTGACCGCACGCAGCGCGCCAGCGCACGAGCGCGCGGTGCGAACCCTGATGGACTGGCAGATCGATGTCGACGAAGCGATGTTCCTGGGCGGCTTGCCCAAAGGCCGATTTCTCAAGGAATTCGAGCCCGACTTCTATTTCGACGACCAGACCGGGCACATCCTCAACGCAGTCGAGCACGTGCCTTCAGGCCATGTCGCACACGGCATCAGCAACTCAGCGCCCCGGAACCCCTGATCGGCGCCCGAAGACGCACCAACCACCGCGACAAAACGCGAGCACAGCGCAGCGAACCCACCGAGAAGCGCCGCGGATCTGGCTTTGCCAGGCCGCAGGCGAGCGCCCCCTCGGGGGGCAGGGAGCGCCAGCGACCGTGGGGGCTCTATTTCCCGATCTTCTCGGCAGCCGCCTTGGCCTTTTCCTGATGCCTGTCGGTTTTGGCGTCATGCACCTTGGCCTTGGCCTTGTGCACCGTCTTCTTCGGCTCGCTGGCGGCGGCAGCCTTGACGTTCTCGGTCGCCTGCTTGGCTGTCTCGGACACGGCCTTGCCGGTTTCCTTGGCGGCGGTGCCGACTTGCGCGTGGGCGGCGGTCATGCCGCCGGCGATCATGAGGGCGATCAGGAGCTTGTTCATATCGGTGGTTCCAAAGAGGTTTGCCACCAGCCCGACATGGGCTGGGGCCGCGGATGATAGGGGCGCAGGCCGCTCGCCGACTGGCGCTGCGGCGGCCTCCGCCGGGCCTCACTGCGTGGCAGTGATGCCGCCGTCCACGACGATGATCTGCCCGGTGATGAAACCGGCTGCCGGGCTGCACAGGAATTGCACCGGGCCGGAGACATCTTCGGGCTCGGCCACCCGACCGAGCGGAATGCGCTGCAGCAGCCGCTGGTACACGTCGGGGTCGGCCAGCCAGTGGCGCCCCATCTCGCCGCGCACCACGGTCGGTGCCACGCCGTTGACGGTGATGCCGTGGGCGCACAGCTCGACCGCATGCTGGCGGATCAGTTGCACCAGCCCGCCCTTGCTGGCGCAGTAGGCCGAATAGCCGCGGTCGCGCATGCCCAACTGGGCGCGCACCGACAACACATGAACCTGCCGGCCCGGTTCGCGCCCTGCCGCCACCGCGCGCACCTGCCAGCGCGCAACGGCCTGGGCCATGAACATCGCCGCCCGCAGGTTGACCTGAACGACTTCGTCGAAGGCCGCTTCGGTGACCTCGTCGATGCGCTGTTCATGCTGGATGCCGACGCAGTTGACCAGCAGATCCAGTGCGCCAAAGCGCCGCGCCACCTTGTCGGTGCAGGCGCGGATTTGCGCGGTGTCGCGCACGTCCAGCTGCAGCCCGATCGCCTCGTGCCCTTCGCGCTGCAGCTCGGCCGCCAACGATGCCGCCTTGCCCGCATCGCGGCCGGCCACGGCGACCAGCGCCCCGGCGCGCACCAGCTGCCAGGCCACCGCGCGGCCGATGTCGCCATAGCCACCCGGCACGAAGGCCACCCGGCCAGTGAGCGAGAACGAAGCGGAAGCTGCAGCCATGCGGACCTCAGTTGTCGAGGATGCTCTTGCGCCCGAACAAGCCGCGGGCACGGAACGAGATGACACCGATGAACAGCAGGTACATCGACAGCATCGACCATTCGGAGGCAAAAGCCCCCGCCAGCCCCACCACCATGCCCACCATCAGCCCCGCGATCACGGCACCCCACAGCGACCCCACGCCACCGAGCACGATCACCAGAAACGCCGGCACCACCGCATCGACGCCGACCTGCGGCCGGATGCCCCAGATCGGCGCCATCACCACCCCGGCCAATGCTGCCAACCCGACCCCCAGCGCGAACACCGCGGCCCGCAGCCGCGACAAATTGATGCCGAGCGCCCGCACCATCTCGCTGTCGTGGGCCCCGGCCTTGATGATGGCGCCGTAAGGCGTCTTCTCCAGGAACAGCCACAGCGCGCCGATCGCCAGGACCGCAAAGCCACACGCAAACATCCGGTAGCGCGAATAGATCAGATCCCCCACCAGCATCGCACCCGAAAGCGCCTCCGGCAGCAGCATCTGCTGTTCGTTCGAACCCCACACCAGGCGGATGCCTTCTTCGATCACCAGCGCCGCGCCGAAAGTCAGCAGCAGCCCATACAGCGGGTCGCGCCCATAGGTGCGGCGCAGACACAGCTCCAGCAGCAAACCGAACAGACCCACCAGCACGGGCGCCAACAACAGCGCCAGCGCATAGCGCGTGCCGAGCGGCAAGCCCATGTAGGCCGCGCTCAGCTCCGGAAACCACGCGAGGCGCGGCGTCATCACCGCCAGCGCCGCATACATGCCGAGCGCAAACAGCGACCCGTGCGCCAGGTTGATGGTTTCCATCACCCCGACGATCAGCATGAAGCCGAGTGCGATCAACGCGATCAGGAGCCCGAGCGTGAGCCCGTTGAAGAGGTGGGGGATCAGGCTCACGGCGGTGCGTTCCAGCTGGACTGCGGGTCGACGGGATCAGCGTTCGTAACTCGGCGTCGCCTCCATGGTCTCGAGCTTGCAGGTCTTCGCCGCCGCCGGGTCCAGAACGTCTTTGGGATCACTCTGCGTGAGGATCTTGTAGATGTCGTTCTTCTCAGCCGGCGCGTCGTTGTAGGCCGCCATATAAATGGTTTGCTCGCAGTGGTGAGTCACCGGGTCGATGTACGCATCGTGATGCTGCAGGCGGTCGCGGGCACTCATCTTGCGTCCCTCCAGCTTTTTGATCACCGCCAGGTTGTTGGTGGTTCCGGCCTCCTGCACGCAGCGCAGCAGCTCGCGGGTGGCCATGTAGCTGTTGTGCAGCACATTGCCCGGCACGCTGATGGGCATGCCCGGGAACTGCGCCTGGTAGGCGGCGACGAATTCCTTCACCCCCGGCAGGTCCAGGCGCCAGTACCAGGTGGTGCCGAAGACGCCGAAGATCTGCTCCGGCCCCAACCCGTAGACATCGGGCCAGTCCTGCTGGTTGTTGATCCACGCGGCTTTCTTTTGCAGGCCGATCTGCACAACCTGCTGGCGCAGCGCCTTGATGTCGTCGCCTCCGATTGCGGTGGCCACCGCCTGCGGCTTGAGCTGCTGCAGCTTTAACAGATAGGCCGAGAAGTCGCGCGTGTTCTGCGGCACCAGCAGTTCTTCGATCACGCGGCCGCCGTTGGCTTCGACGATCTCACGGGTGGCCTTGGACGTGCTGTGGCCCCACACATAGTCGTTGGTCAGCAGCACCCAGTCCTTGCCCGCGGTCTTGATGGTGTTGCGCACGGTGGCGAGCGCGAAGTTGGTGCCGTTGCCGTCCCAGACGAACTTGGTGCGGTGGCAGTTGACGCCGATCTCGGTCGGCGAACTGGAATTGGTGTTGAGGAAAATGCAGCCGTACTTCTGCGCCACCTGCGAGATCGCATTGGCAACGCCCGAATGCACGGCACCGATCAGGAAGGCCGCGTCGTTGCGGTTGATCATCCGTTCGGCCACGCGCGAGCCGGTGGCGGGCGTGGTTTCGGTGTCCATGTGGATGGCTTCGATCGGTCGCCCCAGCACGCCGCCGCGGCCATTGAATTCCTTGATCGCCATCATCGCGCCCAGGCGCTCCATGCCGCCACTGGCGCCGTACTGGCCGCTGGCGTCCATCGTCAACCCGAGCACCAGGGGCTTGGTCGCAGCACTCTGCGCCCAGGCGCGGTTGTGTGACCAGGGTCCGAAGAAAGCGCCACCGCCGGCCAGTGCGGCGGCCATGGCGCTGACGAAGCGTCGGCGCTCCGGAACGGGTGAATCAGAAACAACAGCGGGAACGACAGGATGGTCGGTGGTGGTCTTCATGGTTGTCTCCTGGTGGTCGCGGTAGTGGTCTGGGTAGTGGCCCAAGTACAGGACGGGGCCGGATGGCCGAAGTCGACGCTCAACATCAGCGCGGAACGATGTCGACGCCGTTCAGCCTCTCCTGGGCTTCGAACAGCGATGCGATGAAGCGCTCGGACAGGCCGAGGTTGGCGGCCTGGACAAAGCTCTGGTGCGCGGCCTCGGCGATGAAGGCACTGGTGGGCAGGCTCTCGGCCAGGTGGGTGTAGTAGCGCAGGTCTTTCTGCGCACTGCCGATGGCGAATTTCAGCCCGTCGAGCTTGCCGCCTTCCAGCATCGGGCCGAGCATCATCCGCAGGATCCCGGAATTGACACCGCCGGCCGACAGCACCTCGAACAGCTTGGGCAGCGACACCCCGGCTTTCGCTGCCGTGGCCATGGCCTCGGCGATCGACGCCGCCATCGTCATCGCCATCATGTTGTTGACGAGCTTGACCACATGCCCGTGCCCTGCCGGCCCGACATGAAAGATGTTTTCGCAGAAGGCGGCCAGCACCGGGCGGGCCCGCGCGAAGTCGTCGTCGCTGGCGCCGACCATCGTGTTGAGCCGGCCCTCTTCGGCTTCCTTGGGGGTGCGCGCCAGCGGCGCATCGACATAGCGGCAACCGCGCGCTTCGGCAGCCTGACGCATGCGCGTGGTCGACGACGGCTCTGCGGTCGAGCAATCGATGATCAGCAAGCCCGGCGCTGCATGCGCCAGCAGCCCGTCGTCGCCGAGCAGGATCGATTCGATCTGCGGCGTGCCGGTGACACACAGCACGACTGCATCGGCGCCCTGCACCAGATCGCTGTGCGACGCAACTTCACGCGCGCCAGCGTCCAGCAGATCCTGCAGCGTCGAGCGGTTTCGGTGCACCATGAACCGCAACCCGAAGCCGTTTGCGAGCAGGTGGCGCGCCATGCCGTGGCCCATCATGCCGATGCCGATGAAACCGATGTGTTGCTGGGTCATGTCGAGTGCTCCATTGCGCGGCCTTACGCCGCTTTTGAGGTGAGTGGCAGCGGCAGGCGAGCCTGCTGCCACATGCGAATCAGCCGCTGGTAACGCGTGGCGATATCGGCGATGACGCCGGAGTCGTCCAGATGGCCTTCGAACCAGGCTTGCGCGGCAGGCGCAAACAACGTCCGGCCGACTGCGAAGCCCTTGCACATCGGCTGAGAAGCGGCCACGCAGAAGGCATTCCACAGCTGTTCTTCCGGGGCTTCAAGTCCCAGCAGCAGCACACCGCGGCACCACGGGTCATGCGTTGCGATCACCTCCTGCAAGGCCGCCCAGGCCCGCAGATCCGGCGGCGGCAACTTCCACCATTCGGGCTTGATGCCGGCGCCGTAGATCTGCTCGACGGCTCTGACCACGGTCAGCTCGTCCTGCGGATGATCTTTCGGCGGGATCACTTCCAGCAACAGCTCGTGCCCCGAACGGCGGCAGGCGTCGTGGATGTCGCGCACGGTGGCGATCTGGCGCGCTGCCAGAGTGGCCTCGTCGTCGGGGTGGTGGAAGACCAGGCACTTGACGACATGCTCGGTGGGCCATGCGGTCAGCGCCTGGCCGACATGGGTGCCGTCCTCAAACGCCAGCGGCCGCGAGCCGGGCTTCTCGACCGGGCGCGCGATCCAGGTGCCGTTGCCGGTGAGCCGGTCGAGCACAGCCGCGCCATAGCGCGCATCCACGATCACGCCGAGCGCCGGAAACGGCGCGGCCGCGTCTGCTGGGCGCAACGCCCGCTCCACCCGGTGGCCGTGCTCCGCCGCCTGCGCCACCAATGATTTGAAATGCGGAATGCGCTGCGGGTCGGCGCCGCAACGCGAGGCAATGTCTTCGAACTGGCTGCGGTGATCGAAGGCCAGGATCGCCAGCGCGTCGGGCGTCGGAGCCCGGGTGGTGGCGCGGTGAATGTGTTCGAGTTCGGCGTCGTCGCGCAGGCGCTGCAGGCCCTGATGCACACCTTGCTTGCGACCCAGGAACAGCGACAACTCGGCCCAGGTCGGCATCGCCGGTGCGCAGCCATGGCGCGACACCACGATGGCACCGCAGGCGTTCGCATAGCGCAGCGCCTGCTGCAGCGGCTCGTCCCGCACCCAACCGCGCAGCAACCCGGCCATGAAGGCGTCGCCGGCGCCCAGCACATTGAAGACTTCGACCGGGAAGCCGGGACCCTGTTGACCCTGCTCCAGATCGTGCGGGATCGGGCCGTCGAAGGCGACGCATCCCATCGGGCCGCGCTTCATCACGATCAGACCACGGCTGCTGGCCCGGATCGCATGCAGCGCGGTGCGCGTGTCGGTGCTGCCGCCGGCGATGTGGATTTCTTCTTCGGTGCCGACGATCAGGTCGCAGTCGGGCAGCACCGCCTGCAGCTGCTGCGTGACTTGCGGGGCATCGATGAAGCGTTGTTCGCCCAGACCCGGTGAAGTCAGGCCCCACAGCACCGGGCGGTAGTCGATGTCCAGCGCCACCCGGAGCCCGAGCCCGCGGGCGATCGCGATCGCCTTGACGCAAGCCGCGCGCGTGTCGGGGTGCGACAGATGGGTGCCGCT
>JBDSMV010000092.1:0-5852 GCA_039915715.1 Rubrivivax sp.
GCCACCACCGGTGTCACCGTCAACGCCATCTGCCCGGGCTGGGTGCTGACACCGATGGTGCAGAAGCAACTCGATGAACGGGTGAAGAACGAAGGCGTCGACGCTGCCGAAGCCCAACGCCGGCTGCTGTCGGAGAAGGAACCTTCGCTTCAGTTCACGACCCCGGCGGAGTTGGCCGAGCTGGCGGTGTTCCTGTGTTCGGAAGCCGCCGGCAATGTGCGCGGCGTGGCCTGGAACATGGACGGCGGCTGGGCTGCGCAGTAAGCCGAGCACAGTTCCGCGACAAGCCCCGCAAGCCGGCAGGAGCGCACCAGCCGCTGTCGGCGCTGGGCGCGTCTGCGGTGCCCCGCCCTACTTCGACATCTGCACGCTGCCGTTGACGCTGGCTGTCACGGCCTGGTTGCCGGCTTCGACCGGCAGTGCGGCGTCGGCCATCGCCACCGAAGCCTGCATGCGCATCATCGGCAGCGGCCGACCCACCTGCCCGTCGGTGCTGACATTGACCTCGCGCACCGTGTAGCCCGCAAAGCCGAACTGCTGCGTGACCGCCTTCGCATGGTTGCGGAAGCGGTCGATGGCCTGCGCGGTGACATCGGTTTCGACCTGCTGGCGGGCTTCACGCGACAGCGAAAAGCCGACCCTGGCGATCGACATCGTCTGGATGCGGCTGGTCAGCTTCGAGATCGCCTGCGTGTCGCGGCCCTCGACGATCAACTCGGTGCTGCCTTGCCAGCCGATGATCTGCGGCGCCGCTGGCGGCGCGGGCGGGGTGGTCGATCCGGGGCTGCGCGGGGGCGGCACCGCATAGCGCGGCGCCAGCGAGAAGCCGCCGGTCTGCACCTGGACTTCACCGGGCTTGGCGATCTTTCGGGCTTCGGCCAGCGCGGCGTCCAGCGCCTGCTTCAGCTGGCTTTGCACCGCAGCCGCGTCGGCACCGGCCTGCGTCGTAGAGAACACCACCGTCAACCAGTCCTTGGCCACCTCCACCGACGCGCTGGCCGACAGCGACACCACATTGCGTGGCGGCTCTTCGGCCGCCCGCACGGTTGTCGTGCCGGCGAGCGTCAACAGCGCCATCAGCAGGGTGGGCGCCATGCCGGGCCGGGCGCCGGTCCTGCGCGGTGCATCGAATGCGGTCGCGCGTGCGGCAACCGGGACGGGTTGCAGCGCGTTGGCGTGCCGGGTCGGTATCGAGGTCATGCGGGGTCCTTCGTGGTCTTTCGTGAGGGATGAATGGCCAGGGCGATTTGAACCCGGGATCGGAACGTCTTGAAGAACGTTCAGCGTGTGAAGCCTGTCACGCGTTGACAAGGGCATGCACTGAGGTGCCCTGGCTCGGTCTTGATCCGGGCGAGCGCCTGCCGACATTCTTGTAACAGCCGGTCAGACCCGAAGCGGACCCCGACAGGCCCGGTTTTCCACAGACCACAATGCCGTTGTTACACATTTTGAAGGCCTGACCATGAGTTCGACCGCCAATGCCCGCGCAGACCGCATCTGCGTGGTCGATGACGACGCCCGCATCCGCGATCTGCTGCGGCGCTACCTGGCGCAGGAAGGCTTCGACGTGCTGCTGGCCGAAGACGCCAAGGCGCTGAACCGGTTGATGACGCGCGAGACGGTCGACCTGATCGTGCTCGACCTGATGCTGCCTGGCGAAGACGGCCTGTCGATCTGCCGCCGCCTGCGGGCCGGTAACGACCGCACCCCGATCATCATGCTGACCGCGAAAGTAGAGGACGTGGACCGCATCGTGGGCTTGGAAGTGGGCGCCGACGACTACCTGCCCAAACCCTTCAACCCGCGCGAGTTGCTGGCGCGCATCCATGCGGTGTTGCGGCGCCGGCCGGCAGCGGAAGCGCCCGGAGCGCCGTCCAAGGACACCCAGGTCGTCAACTTCGGGCCGTTCGAGTTCGATCTGTCACTGCGCCGTCTGTCGAAGAACGGGGAGCAGATCGCGCTGACCACCGGCGAATTCAGCATGTTGAAGGCGCTGGTGCGTCACCCGCGCCAGCCACTGTCGCGCGACAAGCTGGCGCAATTGGCGCGCGGGCGCGAGGTCGAACCGTTCGACCGCAGCCTGGACGTGCAGATTTCGCGCCTGCGCAAAATGCTGGAGCCCGACCCGGCGCAACCGCGCTACATCCAGACCGTTTGGGGTGTGGGCTATGTTTTTGTTCCGGATGGCGCGGGCTGATTCATTGCCTTCGCAGTTGCGCCATCGCCTGGCGTTCTGGCGCCGCGAACCGCGCCGCCAATCGCAGCAGCCGAGCCGCCAGCGCCGTGGCCTCAGCCTGTTCTGGCGCACCTTCGTGCTGCTGGCGATTCTGTTGCTGGGTGGGGTCTTTGCCTGGGTGCAGACCTTGCGCGAACTGGAGTTCGAGCCGCGTGCGCTGAGCGCCGCGCAGCAGACTGCCGGGCTCGTGAACCTGTCGCGGGCAGCGCTGCGGCAGGCCGACGGCATCAACCGCATCGCGCTGATGAAAACGCTGACCACGCAAGACGTGATCCGCGTCAAACCGCGCGAACCCGACGACAGTTGGGAGAGCTTCGAAACCGACGCCTTCTCACGCCGGGTCGGACAGGAGTTGCGTTCGGCGCTCGGTGCCGATGCGGTCGTGGCGCGCAGTGTCAACGGCGTCACCGGCACCTGGGTCGGCTTCTCGATCGACAGTGACCGCTATTGGGTGCAGACCGAAAGCCCGCGCGTCGGCGACCTGAAGCAGTTCACCTGGTTGACCTGGATCGGCATGGCGCTGCTGGCCACGCTGGTGGGGTCGGTGACGATCGCGAGCCTCATCAACCGGCCCTTGAAGCAACTGTCGTTCGCCGCCAGCCGCATCCGCGAAGGCGACCTCGATTCACGGCTCGACGAGAACACCCTCACCAGCGAAATCAGAGAGGTCAACATGGGTTTCAACCGCATGGCGCGGGAATTGGCGCGCGTCGAAGAAGACCGCGCCGTGATGCTGGCCGGCATCAGCCACGACTTGCGCACGCCACTGGCGAGGCTGCGGCTCGAAACCGAAATGAGCGTGGTCGACGAAGAAGCCAAGGCCAACATGGCGATGGACATCGACCAACTCGACGCCATCATCGACAAGTTCATGGACTACGCCCGCCCCGGCGAAACCCAGCTGCACCCGGTGCATGTGGCCAAGCTGATCGATCTGGAAGCGATGCGCTTTCGGGACCCCGGGCAGATCCGCATCACTTCGCGTGTGGCCATCGACCTCGAGCTGATGGCCGACGAGATCGAACTCGGGCGGGTGTTCCTGAACCTGTTCGAGAACGCAAGGCGCTATGGGCGCGGAACCGAAACCGGCATCGCCGAAGTCACGGTCACGCATGTGAAGACGGGCCCGTGGGCGATCATCAGCGTGCGCGACCAGGGACCCGGCGTGGCACCCGAGAAACTCGCGCAACTGACAACGCCTTTCTTCCGTGGCGATGCTGCACGCACCGCGGCCACTGGCGCCGGGCTGGGGCTTGCGATCGTCGACAAGGCCATGCAGCGCATGGGCGGCACGCTGGAAATGGTCAACGCGCCCGATGGCGGGCTGGTGGCACACCTGCGGCTGAAGCGCGCGGTTTCTGCCGCCTGAGCCGCGGCGCGAGGGACGAGCGCGACAGCCGCATCCACCCCTAACGCCGGCTCTGGCGCAGCCGCTGCACTTCGTCTTCCAGGTCGGCGACCAGCGCGGCGAGTTCGGGCACCGCATCGAATTCGCGTTCCAGCCGCGCCATACTGCAGGCCCGTCGCAGCACCCAGCTGTCGAAGCGCCAGGCCGCAGGTTCCCCGCTCAGGTCCACGAGCAGCCCCGACTGCACGCGCTCGACCACCCATTGCGGGCTCAGTGCGGCGGCGTTGCACAACTCGTCCAGCGACAACAGCGCGGCGGCTTCGGCCACTTCGGTGACGGTTCTGTGGTTGGCAGTCTGATTCATGGTGTCGGTCCTTGCGCGGCTTGCGCGCCAGTCTGCGTGGCGACCTGCATGCGGGCGTCGAAGCCGTTCAACTCGGTTGCCATCTGTTCGAAGAGCTTGCGGGCGGCCGGGTCGTCGGCGGACGGCAGCACCACCCTCACCTGCAGTTCGAGATCGCCCGGGGCCGCGCCCGGCATGCCGCGCCCGCGCACCCGCAATTCGCTGCCGCTCTGGGCACCAGCGGGAACCCGCACCTTGAGCGTCGAGCCGTCGGGCAAGCGCGTCGGAACCACCGCGCCCAAGGCCGCTTCCCACGGCGCCACCGGCAGGGTGGTGACGAGGTTGGCGCCGTCCAGTCGGAAGTCGGGATGGGGCCGAATCTGGACTTCCATCATCAGGTCGCCAGCCGGTGCAGCGCCCTCGCCGGGCCCGCCCTGCCCGCTCAAGCGGATCAGCTGGCCGGGTCGCACCCCGGCGGGGATGCGCACTTCCAGCGTGCGGTCACGCAGTGACGCCCGGCCCTCGGCGTCGACCTGCGGGCTGCGCAAGGTGATCTGCCGCACGGCGCCTTTCCAGGCGTCGACCAGGTCGAGCGTGACCCGCACATGGTGGTCGGCGCCGCGGCCGTTCGGCCCTTGGGGACCCCCGGGCCCACGCCCTCCTCTGCTGCCCCCGCGCCCCATGCGGCCGAACAGCTCGGCGAAGAAATCGCTGTAGGCGTCGGGGTCGATGCCCTCGGTGCCGAAGCCGGCATTGGCACCGCCTCCGGCGCCGCTGAACTCGAAGCCTTCGTCCCAATTTGGCGGCGGAGTGAACGGCTGACCCTGCTTTCGACCCTGGCCGACTGCGTCGTAGGCCGCACGGCGTTCGGGGTCTGACAGCACCGCATTGGCTTCGTTGATTTCGCTCATGCGCGTGGCCGCATCCGGCACCTTGCTCACGTCGGGGTGGTACTTGCGCGCCAGCTTCCGGAACGCGGTCTTGATCTCGGCTGCGGTCGCGCCCTTCGGCACCCCCAGCACTTGGTAGTAGTCCTTGAATTCCACGGTGCGGCTCGCTTCCCCGTTCTGATAAATGTCCGTTGCCGAAGCCAGCGCCGATGGTGCGGCCGCAAGGCTCGATTTCAATGGCTAGCGACGTCGATGCGCTGCGCAAGCCGGCCTATTTAAACCCGCTATTGAAACCCGGCTGTCCGACCCGAATTCGGTGACTGTGCGGCTGCCGGATCGGCGGCCTCGAAATTACCCGGGAAACTCCACCATGTACCGACGCCTCCCTGCCCGCGACCTGTTTGGCGATCTCGACCGCCTGACCCGCGAACTCAACGCAGCCGTCGCTCCGGCCAGCCGCCGCCAAAGCTCAAGCCGTAGCGGCTTTCCGGCCATCAACATCGGCACCACGACAGAAGCAGTCGAGATTGTTGCGTTCACACCCGGCGTCGATCCGGCCAACATCGACATCCAGCTCGAACGCGGCCTGTTGTCGCTGACCGGTGAACGCCAGTCCAACACCCCGGACCGCAGTGACGAGACGCAGGCATCGCTGCTTCTCAACGAGCGCTTTGCCGGGCGCTTCCGCCGCGACGTCAGCCTGCCCGAGGACATCGGCGCCGACGGCATTTCCGCCACCTGCGAAGACGGCGTGCTGCGCATCAGCCTCAAGCGCCGTGCCGCCCCACAGCCACGCCGCATCGAAGTCCATTGATCGGCACGTCGCCCGTTGAGCCCCATTCAAAGGAAAACCCAGATGAACACCGTGGAAACCACTCGCCTCGACAGTAGCACCCAGCCGACCCCGGCCCGGTTGCATCCCCAGTCCCATCCCGGTACGGTCAGGCAGGCCGACCCAACCTCGGATCAGCAACGCAGCAACCACCCGGCGCTGCGGCCGGCGGTCGATGTGATTGAAGACAGCACCGGCATCAC
>JBDSMV010000143.1:0-3175 GCA_039915715.1 Rubrivivax sp.
TCTTCGAAGAGCGGCTGCGTCTTCTCGAGGTTGATGATGTGAATCTTGTTGCGATGGCCGTAGATGTACGGGGCCATCCGGGGGTTCCAGAAGCGCGTTTGGTGCCCGAAATGGACACCGGCTTCCAGCATTTCACGCATGGATACAGACATGATTAACTCCGAAGGTTGGGTCTAGAATCCGGCCGCTTCATCGCCAGGGCAAGCTGTCAATCCGTTCCATCGCGACGGGTCAATCGGCAAGCTTGGCGACACCTCAGGTTGAGCCGGTTTCGCAATTTGTTTGGCCCCTTGCGCCGAGCCCCGCAGAGTTCGTTGCAGACTCCTTGTGCAGTGACACGAAGCCGCCAGAAGAGGCGTACGCCAGGAGGCAAACCCGATGATTATGACACGCCTCGCCATGGGCTCTTGCGGTGTCTTGCTGCGCCATTCGAGATTGCGTGCTGCCCGGCAACATCGCGCCCTGCTCCGGCCGGTGCGGCCTTGACGATGCAGGTCGCCGTGATCGGCGCGGGCATCGTCGGCGTCACCACTGCCTTCGAACTTGCTGAACTGGGACACGAGGTCACTGTGCTCGAACGCCGTGGCAGCGTGGCGGCTGAAACCAGCTATGCCAACGCCGGAGTCATTGCCCCTGGCTATGTCACGCCCTGGGCTTCGCCAGGGATGGCGTCGAAGTTGCTGTGGCAGCTGACCCGCCGCGACTCGCCAGTGCGGCTCCAATGGCCGGGCACCGTGCGCCATCTGGGTTGGCTCTGGCAATGGTGGCGCGCTTGCCGGCCGGAGGTGTGGTCCCGCAACCGCCAGGCCATGCAGCGCCTGGCGCATTTCAGCCGCGACCGGTTGCTGGAACTCACGCGAACGCTCGGGCTCGAGTACGACCAGATGCCGGGCTATGTGGTGCTGCTGCGTGGCCCCGCCGAACTGAAGGGTGCTCAAGGCGGCTTGGCCTTGCTGGCGCAGATGGGCGTGCCGCATGAGGTGATCGACGCCGATCGATGCCGCCACCTTGAACCCGGCCTCAACCCGAACACCCCCCTGCAGGCGGCGATCCACCTGCCGCAAGACGGGGTCGGAAACTGCCGCCGTTTTGCGCACCTGCTGAAGACCGCGTCGCAGCAAAAGGGCGTGCACTTTCGCTTCGACACCGCCATCGACAGCGCCGTGCCAGGGCACCCGGCCGGCGCTCAAGGCGTGGGCAGGCCGAGCCTTCGCTTCGCCGGTGGAGCAGCGGCCGAACCGTACGACGCAATCGTCATCTGCGCCGGTGTGCAATCGAATGCGCTGTTGCGCGATGTCGGACTAAAGTTGCCACTGGTGCCGGTGCACGGCTACTCGGTCACCGCGCCACTGCGCCATGTCGACGGACTCCCGAGTCCGGGACCACGCGCCGCGGTGATGGACGAGCGCTTCAAGGTCGCGATCTCAAGGCTCGGTCAGCGCATCCGCATCGCTGGCAGCGCCGAGCTCGGCGGCCGCGGCGATCGCATCGCGCCCCAGGCGATCCGCACCTTGTACCGGGTGCTGGACGACTGGTTTCCGGGCGCGGCGATGACGCGCGAAGCCCAACACTGGAAAGGCGCGCGGCCGATGCTGCCCGACGGGCCGCCGGTGCTCGGCGAATCCGGCGCACCCGGGGTCTGGCTGAACCTGGGTCACGGCTCCAGCGGCTGGGCGCTGGCCTGCGGATCGGCGCGGGTGCTGGCCGAACGCATCAGCGGGCGAGAAGCACCGCTGGATTTGAGCGGCCTGACGGTCGATCGTTTGCGATGAATGGCGCCACACGCTGCGCACAGAATGCAGCGATGGGCGACTCGACCAAATCTCACACCGACCTCGATCGACGGCCACCGCGGCGCGTGAATGCAGACAACGGCCCCTGGCCGCTGCACGACGTGGCGTCGACGCGCCGTGCCGAACAGGCGGCGCTGAGCCAGTTTCCGCGGCCACCCTTGATGGCGCGTGCCGGCCATGCCGTCGCTCGCCTGGCGCTGGCCATGGCGGGGCGCACGCGGCGCGTTGTGGTCGTGGCCGGGCCAGGCAACAACGGCGGCGACGGTCTGGTTGCTGCCGCCCATTTGCACAAGACCGGATTGCGCGTCGACATCGCCTTGCTGGGTGATTCGGCTGCCTTGCCGGACGATGCAGCAGCGGCATTCAGAGAGGCTCGATCCGCATCGGTCCCGGTTCGTTTCCTGACCAACGCCCAAGTCCTTGCGCCGCTCCTGCAGGATGCAGAGCTGGTGATCGACGCGTTGCTGGGTCTGGGGGCATCGCGCGCGCCTGAAGGGCCGATGGCCGCTGCCATCGCCGCCATCAACGCCTGCAAGGCACGCGGGGTTCCGGTACTCGCTGTGGATCTGCCCTCGGGTCTGCATGCCGATACCGGCTCCGTACTTGGCGCTGCCGCCGTGCGCGCCACCGCCACGTTGTCGCTGCTGACCCTCAAGCCCGGCTGCTTCACGCATGCCGGGCGCGACCATGCCGGCGCCGTGTGGCTGCACACGCTGGGGGTCGATGCCGGTGCGCCGGTGGCGTGGCTTGCGGGTGCACCGCGGCAACACCCGCGTGAGCAGGCTTCGCACAAAGGCAGCTTCGGCAACGTCATCGTTGTCGGTGGCGCCAGCGGCATGGCCGGCGCGCTGTGGCTGGCGTCTCGCGCCGCATCGGCGGCCGGTGCCGGGCGTGTCTACTGCAGCCCGCTGGACGACGACATGACGCTGCTCGATCCGCAGCATCCCGAGCTGATGGGCCGCCGACACGCCTGGCAGGCGAGCGCTCAATGGCTCGCCGACGCCACTACCGTGTGCGGCTGCGGCGGGGGCGACGATGCGATCAAGGCCGCGTTGCCGCCATTGCTGGCGCGTGCGCCCCGGCTGGTGCTGGACGCCGACGCCCTGAACGCTGTGGCCGCCGACAGTTCTCTGCTGGCGCTGCTGCAGCAGCGCGCAACAAGGGGTCACCACACGCTGCTGACGCCCCACCCGCTGGAAGCCGCACGATTGCTTGGCTGCACGGTGCCCGAGCTGCAGGCCGACCGACTGGCAGCCGCTCGGTCACTGGCCCAGCGCTGCAATTGCACGGTGCTGCTCAAGGGCTCGGGCAGCATCGTCGCAGCACCGAACGAGCTGCCCTGGATCAATTCGACCGGCAATGCCGCGCTCGCCACCGCAGGC
>JBDSMV010000417.1:0-3525 GCA_039915715.1 Rubrivivax sp.
TGATGAAGCCGGCGAAGCAGCGCCTCCCTCAGCGAACCTGCAGCAGGTGTTGCACCAACTTTCGGCGCGGCTGAACCCGAACGGCCCGCCTCAGTATCTGCAGTGGATTCAGGCCACAGTCGGCCCATCGATCCAGATGGTGCCGGTGGGCGAGGTGCTGTTCTTCATCAGCGACGAAAAGTACACGCGGGTGCAGACCGCCAGCGTCGAAGCACTGATCAGAAAACCGATCAAGGAACTGGTGGACGAGGTCGACCCTGGCGTGTTCTGGCAGATCCACCGCAGCACGCTGGTCAACGTCAAGGCGATCGCCGGGGTAACCCGCGACTTTCGCGGCCGGCAGATCGTCAGTGTCAGAGGGCACAACCAGAAGCTGGAGGTGAGCCGCAGCTACACCGGGTTGTTCAAGGGGATGTGACGGGGCCCCAGCATCGTCGCCATCTGCTGCTGGATGACCTGCATCGCCTTCAACGGCCGCACCATGACCTTGAAGTCGACGATCTGGCCGGCGTCGTTCCAGCGGATCAGGTCGATGCCGTTGACCGTGATGCCGTCGATCTCGGTTTCGAATTCGAGCATCGCATCGTGCTCGCCGACGATCTCGCGCACATAGCGAAAGCTCGGGTTGCCGAAAACCTGCAGAGCGGCCGACAGGTACCCGACACACCGCCGCTTGCCGTGTTGCGGGGTGTGCACGACGGGTGAATGAAACACCGCATCGTCGGCCAGCAGAGTGTCGAGGTCGCTGGGGTCGCGGTTCTCGACCAGGCGGTGCCAGATGGCGAGCGGGTGGGCGGTGTCGGTGACCATCACGAGTGGGTCCTTCGGGGTGCGACAGCGGTGCCGCCACCGAAGTGTGCCGCTCAACGCCCGGCGTTGTCCACGCCAGTGCCGACGACGGCGGCGCGCGCCGCCACCTTGGCCGCCATCTGCTCGCGCAGCTTCTGCAGCCGCAACCGCGGGTCTTCCTTTGGGCCGGTGTCACCAGACTTCAACTCGGCAATGAAGCGGCTCGGGGCACCGGCCACGATCGAGCGGCCCTGCTTGCGGCGCTTCAAGGTACTGACCACCAGCGACAACCGCGCCCGGGTGATGCCGACATACATCAGGCGCCGCTCTTCTTCGATGCGCTCTGGCGCGATCGGCAGGTCCTTGTCCTCACTGCCGCTTCTGAAAGGCAACAGGCCTTCGTTGATACCGGCCAGAAACACATGCGGCCATTCCAGGCCCTTGGCGGCATGCAGGGTGCTCAGCGTGACCACGTCGGCATCGTCGCCGCGGTCGGCCAGGCTGATGATGACGCTGATGGTCTGCGCCACCTGCAGCACGCTCTGGCGTTCGCGTTCGATCGTGCCGGTGCCATCGGCGCTGACTTCGCCGCCGCAACGCCGGGCGATCCAGTCGACGAAGTCGAGCACGTTGCCATATCGCGCGGTGGCGAGCTTCTCGCTGTCTTCACCATCGTGCAGGTGCTGCTCGTAGCCGATGTCGGTGAGCCATTGCAACAACAAAGCCTTGGCATCGTCTGCGCCCTGGGTCTGGCGGGCGCGGGTTTCGAGGTCGTTGACGAAGCGGCCGAACTCCTGCAGCGATTCGATCGCCTTGCCTTTCAGCGCGGTGCCGAGGCTGGGTGAGAACAACGCCTCGAACAGGCTGACCTTCCACTTCGATGCAAACTCGCCCAGGCTCGCGAGCGTCTGGTGGCCGATGCCGCGCTTCGGTGTGGTGACCGCACGCAGGAAGGCCGGGTCGTCGTCGTTGTTGACCAAGAGCCGCAGCCACGCGCACAGGTCCTTGATCTCGGCGCGGTCGAAGTAGCTCTGTCCGCCAGAGACTTTGTACGGAATCTGCGCGGCACGCAACTTCTGCTCGAACACGCGGGCCTGGTGGTTGGCGCGGTACAGGATCGCGAAGTCCGACAGCTTCGGCACGCCCGACGCTTCAGCGGTGACCACCGCGCCGCCGCGCAACGACTGGATGCGCGCCACCGCACGTTCGGCTTCGTGTTCTTCGCCATCGGTTTCGATCACGCGCACCGGTTCACCGTCGCCCAAGTCGCTCCAGAGCCGTTTCTCGAACAGCTTCGGGTTGTGGGCGATGACGGCATTGGCGGCGCGCAGGATGTGGCCGGTGCTGCGGTAGTTCTGCTCCAGCGCGATCACCTTCAACGCCGGATAGTCCTGCGGCAGGCGCTTCAGGTTGTCGACCGTGGCGCCGCGCCAGCCGTAGATGCTCTGGTCGTCGTCGCCGACAGCGGTGAAGGCCGATGCCTCGCCATCGTCGTTGGCCACCAGTGCCTTCAACAGTTCGTACTGCACCGCGTTGGTGTCCTGGTATTCGTCGACCAGCACATGCGCAAACTGCGCCTGCCACTTCTGGCGCGCATCGGCATCGGTCTGCAGCAGTTTGAGCGGCAGCCCGATCAGGTCGTCGAAGTCAACCGCCTGGAAGGCTGCCAGGCGCTCGTGGTAGCGCTGCATCACGCGCGCCGCGACGCGCTGGTCATCGTCGGATGCTGCGGCTTCGGCCGCTGCGGCATTCAGTCCCTGGTTCTTCCACAGGCTGATGGCCCATTGCCAGCGACGCGCCAGTGCGTTGTCGCTGCAGCCGCCGGCTTCGCGCAGCACGCCGAGCACATCGTCGCTGTCGAGGATGCTGAAGTTGGACTTGAGCCCGACCTTCTCGCCATCGCTGCGCAGCATCCGCACCCCCAGGCTGTGAAAGGTGCTGACCGCCAGGTCCTTGGCGGCACGCGGCCCCACCAGCACATGTGCGCGTTCGCGCATCTCGGCCGCTGCCTTGTTGGTGAAGGTGATGGCGGCGATCTGCTTCGGCAGCAAACCGCTCTGCAGCAGCCGGGCGATCTTGTGCACGATCACCCGCGTCTTGCCAGAGCCCGCGCCCGCCAGTACCAGACACGGTCCGTGCAGGTGGTGCACGGCTTCCATCTGGGCGTTGTTGAGCGCGACGGGCGCGGCGGTGGACGGGAAACGGGGCATCGGGGCGGCCGATCATAGGGACTCGGCCTGCCGCCCCGGCGGCCGCGTCACAGGCGCCGGATCAGGTCTTCATGAAGCCCAGGTTGCGCGCCGACACATCGAAATTCGACAGGTTCGGAAAGATCGACAGCAACGACGACTGCGGCACGCCGAACCAGCTGCCCAGCGTGTAGCCCAACTGGTCGACTGAGGTCTGCGGCAGCAACGCGCCGTTGGCGAGCTGGTCGGGGCTGCCGTCGAAGTTGTTGTTGCTGGCGTTCTTGGTGGCCAGCACCGGAAATGTGCCGTAGAGGTCGCCCCCGTTGACCGCGCCGCCCATCACGAAATGGTGCGAGCCCCAGCCGTGGTCGGTGCCGTCGCCGTTGCTCGTGAAGGTGCGGCCGAAGTCGCTGGCGGTGAAGGTGGTGACGTTGCTGCGCGCGTTGAGCCCGCCCAGCGTGCTGTCGAAGTACGACAGCGCCTGGTCAAGCCGCGCCAGCAGGTCGGCCTGGTTGCGGTTCTGGCCGTCGTGGGTGTCGAAGCCGCC
>JBDSMV010000255.1:0-3705 GCA_039915715.1 Rubrivivax sp.
GGCACAGTTCGCGCCATTTCGAAAGCCGTTCGAGGTTGCGCTCGCCGCTGGCCGGGCGCTTCATCCGCCGCAGCACATCGGGGTGCGAATGCTGGAACGGCACGTCGATGTACGGCAGCACGCGGCCCGCGGCCATCAGCGGCAACACCTCGTCGACATGCGGATACGGATAGACATAGTGCAGCCGCACCCAGGCGCCGAAGGGTTCAGCCAGCTTGCCGAGTTCACGGCACAGATCGAGCATGCGGGTCTTGATCGGGCGGCCGTCGAAGAAGCCGCTGCGGTACTTCAGGTCGACGCCATACGCGCTGGTGTCCTGGCTGACCACAAGCAACTCCTTCACTCCCGATTCGAACAGCGCTCGCGCATCGCCCAGTACGTCGCCGATCGGCCGCGACACCAGGTCGCCGCGCAGGCTCGGAATGATGCAGAAGGTGCACCGGTGGTTGCAGCCTTCGCTGATCTTGAGATAGGCATAGTGGCGCGGCGTCAACTTGATGCCCGCACTGCCGCGGAACTGCGCCTGCACTTCGGGCAGCAGGTCGACGAACGGATCGTGCGGCTTGGGTACATGCAGGTGCACGGCATCCAGCACCTCGTTGGTGGCATGCGGGCCCGTCACTGCCAGCACCTTGGGGTGCATCTGCTTCACAAGGTTGCCACCGTCGGTGCCACTCTTGGCACCCAGACAGCCGGTGACGATGACCTTGCCATTGGCTGCCAATGCCTCGCCAATCGTGTCCAGGCTTTCCTTGACCGCATCGTCGATGAAGCCGCAGGTGTTGACGATCACCAGGTCGGCGTCGGCATAGTCCTTGCGAGTGGCGTAACCCTCGGCCGACAGCCGGGTCAGGATCAGTTCGGAATCGGTCAGCGCCTTGGGGCAGCCGAGTGAGACGAAGGCGATGCGGGGTGCGGCGGTGGTCATGAGCCGATTCTCAAGCATCGCACCCTGGCGGCCGCCAAGCACCGGCAGCCGCGCAATGCCGTCGCTTCACTTCTTCGGCGGCGGAAAGTTGGCGACACCCGGAAACAGCGACCCGGCCTGCTGCATCTTCTCGAACATCGATCGGCTTTGCTCGACATAGCTGCCCATCATCTTCTGCAGCATCGCGGGCTGGCCGCTGACGTACTGGGCCCAGGCTTCGGGTGTCAGATGGCGCGGGTCGTACAGGCCCTGTCCCTGGTTCAGAAACTGGCTCTGCAACTGCGCAAAGGCCGACAGGTTCTTCTCGATCATCGTGCCCATCACGCCCTGCATCGCATGGCCGTAGAAGCGGATGATCTGCGCCAACGACTCGGTACTGAACATCGGCAGGCCGCCCGATTCCTCTTCCAGAATGATCTGAAGCAGGATGCTGCGCGTCAGGTCGTCGGTGGTTTTGGCATCGCGCACTTCGAACGCTTCGCTGCGCAGCACCATCTGCTTGACGTCGGCCAGCGTGATGTAGCTGCTGGTGCGGGTGTCGTAGAGGCGCCGATTCGGATACTTCTTCAGGACCCGCAAAGTGCCGCTCATGTCAGAGGCTCCGGCGTTGGCGCTGTCCGCTTTGGAGGGGCCGACTTCGGATGGGTCGGCTTCGGCCGGCCCAACGGTGCGGTCGTTCGCGTCGTCAGCGGAATGGGCCGGCCGGTCGGCTGCCCTGGCGCGGCGGTGTGACGGCATGGGCTTTCCTGGTGCGTGATCCGGGCTGGACCGGGGTCGATCTCGTGGTCGATTCTATGAGCCCGCTGCAGCGGCCGATTGCGGGCTTCTACCCTGCTGCGACCCTCTACCCACGAACCCCGCGCGGCGGACCCGACCCCGACGGCAGGCCCGCCGCGATGAAGTGCGGGTTCTCGAAACCGGGTTTGCCATACCGCAGCGGCGCTCCACCGACCGTGCACACCGAGCCGCCAGCCGCCAGCAGCACCGCATGGCCGGCGGCGGTGTCCCACTCCATCGTGCGGCCGAAGCGCGGATAGAGATCGGCCCGGCCCTCGGCCAGCAAACCGAATTTCAGCGACGACCCTGCTGAGCACCACCCGGCAACGTCCCGCCCACCGAGCCAGCCATCGATCGCGCCGCGGTCGCCGTGGGAGCGGCTGCAAGCCACCGTCGCGCCTTCTGCTGGCTCCGCCCGGCAGTGAATCGACCTCCGAAGGCCAGCCTCATCCAGCCAGGCCCCATGTCCGACCCAGCCGCCGTAGAGCCGGCTGGACACCGGCAGCAGCACCACCCCGAGGATCGGCATGCCGTGCCGGATCAAGGCGATGTTGACGGTGAACTCGCCGTTGCGTGCCACGAATTCGCGCGTGCCGTCGAGCGGGTCGACGAGCCAGAACGTCGAGCCGACCTGTGGCGTGTCGCCGGCTGCGACGGCCTCTTCGGCCACCACCTGCCAGTGCGGAGTCAGCGCCTGCAGCGCCGGCACAATCAGCGCCTCGGCTTCGCGGTCGGCGCGCGTTACCGGCGACGCGTCGGCTTTGCCTTCGACTTCGAAGTCCGATCCGTACACCGCCATCACCACTTCGGCCGCGCGCCGCGCAATGGATTCGACAGCGAGCAGAAGATCGCGATCGATGACGCTTCCGCCAGAATCGCCGCTGGCGCAGGAATCAAGGCCATTCAGATCTGCAGTTGGCACGATTCTTGGCGAACGAAAAAAGAGACCGAAGTGGATGCGGACCAGCGATCCGCTCCGCGCAACCCCTCATGCGAACCCCCTCAATCAGGGTGTCGGGTGCAGAAGTCACGCCGTTCCCGTGACCGATGGCCTGTTGAGCGTCGTCACGACCGCCTAGAGTGTAGGCATGGTTGATATTGAAACCTTGGAGGCGCCGGTCGACACTCGATTGGTTGCTCGCAAGAGCCCCGTCCGCCCTGTGCCGCCGCGGCCGAGCCCTGTTGCAAGCGCGCCGCCAAGCGTTCCGGTCGTCGAGACGGCCAATGCCGAGCATGCGGCACGGCCCGCTGGCCTGGAGCAGACGCAGGTCGGTCGCCGATCACGTCCGCGGTGGCCCCTGATGTTGGAGCCAGTGCTGTTCACGCTGGCGCTGGGCGCCACGCTGCTGGCATTGAACAGCTACCTGAACCAGGGCGCCATGCAGCAGCCGAGTCCCTCGATCGGTCAGCAGGCCCCCGGCATCGGGGAGCTGGCGGTCGCGACCGCGCGCTGAAGCGCCAGAAGCAGTCGCCCGCTGCGGAGCCGGACGCATTCGTCAGTGCCCATCGCCGACCTCAGTTCAAGCTGGCTCCGGACCCCGGCGCCGCAGAAACCAACCGCCGCTGCGCGCCAGCAGGCGCCACACCGCACGCAGGCCGGTCAATGCCGCCAGCGCCTCGAGGCCCGTCAAGCCGGCGGCCACCGCGGTCGGCCAGCGCGCGTCGCGACGCTTGAACTTCGCCACCGCACGGTCGCGTGAGGTTTCGATGCTGTCGTAGAAGCTCGGCACCACCAGCAGCGTCAACAAGGTGCTGGTGATGACGCCACCGATGATGGCCACCGCCATCGGGCGGTAGAACTCACCGCCCTCGCCGACTCCGATCGCCACCGGCAGCATGCCCGCGACCAGGGCGAAGGTCGTCATCAGGATCGGCCGCAGCCGCACGTGGTTGGCCGCGATGATGGCGTCGTGGCGATTCATGCCCTGGCCGCGCAGCGTGTTCGTGTAGTCCACCTGCAGGATCGAGTTCTTCTTGACGATGCCGAAGAGCATCATCAG
>JBDSMV010000258.1:0-4101 GCA_039915715.1 Rubrivivax sp.
AGGGGGAAGATCGGGTAATACCCGTGGCAGTCGCGCCTTGCTCGGCTAGGCTCGGGTTCTTCTGGCATGCAAGGTGCGCCCAGTCTTCGTCAGCCGTGGTGGCGGTCGAAGCGCTCGGTTCCACGCCGTCGCAATCCGGTCCGCACGCGTCAACGTGGCGTGGCGGTCACCTTAACTTTTAGAGGTTCGTTATGAAGAAACTTCTGCCGCGGCTGGCTGCCGCCGCTGCCACGCTGGCCTGTGCCGGCACGTCGCACGCCGTGATCCTGACCTTCGACGCGACGATCAACACCGCCAGCGCGTTCTTCGCACCCCTGCTGACCCACAACGACGCCATCTTCACGCAGGGTCTGGAGATCGATCTCGTCTCCGTCAAGCCTGACGCCCAAGCCGGCGTGGACCTGGTCGGCGCGCTGATCAATGGCAGCAGCCTCGCAGCCACCTGCACGTCCCTCGTCTGCCCAAGCAACAACCCGACCACATTCCTCGCCGCGCTGAATGACGGCATCCCGGCCATCAACAGCATCAGCGGTGCCAAGGTTTCGGTCAGCGGCTTCGACGCCAGCTTCATCGCTGCCGCCGGTGCGGTCGTGCCCGCCACGGCGTTGATCCTGCGGCTCGAGGGCTACAACAACGGCGCCCTGGCGCTGAGCCAGGACTTCACCATCCCCGGCCCCACCGCTGGCGCCTACAGCTTTGCGGCGTACACGACGAATACTGCCTTCGCCGCCACCCAGTTCGATTTCGTCGCCTTCCGCGGCTTCGCCTGCGATGCCGGAGGCAGCTGCTCAACGCAAACCGACCGCGGTCAGTTCGGTCTTGACAACATCAACATCGCCGTGGTGCCCGAGCCCGCGGAATGGCTGCTGATGGGCCTGGGCCTGGCAGCGGTCGGCGGCCTGGTTCGCCGCCGCCGCGCCGCCTGACCGACACGCTTCAACATCTTCAAGGAATCCACTGATGAAACTCCTACCTGTCTCGATGGCGGCTCTGATGGTGCTGGGTGGCATGGCCACCGGCGTTCATGCCCAGACCAATGCCAAGTCTCAACTTCGCGAGGTCTCGCAAACGCGTGCGGCCAAGGAACTGCGCGCCACCTACATCGTGCAGCTGGCCGCAGAGCCGGCCGCGTCCTACGACGGCTCGGTTGCCGGCTATGCCGCAACCCGCCCGGTGGCCGGTGCGCGCTTCAATGCCCGCTCGACCGCCAACACCGCCTACAGGGCCTACCTGACGCAGCAACAGCAGGCAGTCGAGGCCCTGGTGCCCGGTGCCCAGATCGTGGCCCGCTACAACACCGTCCTGAACGGTTTCGCCGCCAAGCTGTCCGACGCCGAAGTCGCCACACTGCTCGCGAGCCCGCTGGTCGTCGATGTGCAGCTCGACCAGGCCCGCACGCTGGAGACGATCACCACCTCGGGCTTCCTCAAGCTCAGCACGCCGGGCGGCGTCTGGTCGCAGACGGTCGGCGGCATAGCCGTCAAGGGTGAGAACGTCGTCATCGGCGTCGTCGACGGCGGTGTCTGGCCCGAGAACCCCGCTTATGCCGACCGTGTCGATGGAAACGGCAGACCGGTCTTCACGGGTGGCACCTCGGCCTACGGCCCACCGCCGGCGGGCTGGCTCGGCAGCTGCGCCGCCGGCGAAGGCTTCCCGGCTTCGACCTGCAACAACAAGCTGATCGGCGCGCAGTTCTTCAACGCTGGTTTCATTGCCAGCAACAACACGCTGCACTGGACCGATTTCGTTTCGCCTCGTGACTCGGTTGCCGGCGCTCTGGGCAAGGGCGGCCACGGAACCCACACCTCGACCACGGCAGGTGGCAACCAGAACAACCCGGCGATCCTCGCCGGCATCAACATCGGTCTCGCGACCGGCATGGCGCCGCGCGCCCGCGTATCGACCTACAAGGTCTGCTGGACATACCTGGATGCAGGCGCCACGGACGGCACCGGCAACCGCAACGCCTGCTTCAACAGCGACAGCGTTTCGGCCATTGACAAGGCGGTGGCCGATGGCGTCAACGTCATCAACTACTCGATCAGCGGCAGCCAGACCAGCGTCAACGACCCCGTCGAGCAGGCCTTCCTGCGCGCAGCGGTGGCCGGCGTGTTCGTGGCGGCCTCGGCCGGCAACCGCGGCCCCGGCAATGCCGTCGCCCACGTCAGCCCCTGGCTGACCACGGTGGCGGCTTCCACGCATGACCGGTCGCTGTCGGCCAATGTCACGCTGGGCAACGGCAACACCTACACCGGCGCATCGATCAACACCACGGCGCTGCCCGCCACGGCGATGATCCGGGCAGAAGACGCTGGCGTCGCCGGCGCTCCCGCCGACCTCAACCTGTGCATCCTGAGCCCGCTTTCGCTTGACCCGGCCAAGGTCACTGGCAAGGTGGTGGTCTGCACCCGCGGCACCAATGCTCGCGTCGACAAGAGCGCTGCTGTCAAAGCAGCCGGCGGTGTCGGCATGGTGCTGGTCGACAACGGCGCCGGGCTTGTGGCAGACGTCCATTCGGTCCCGTCGGTGCACGTGAATGCGGCCGATGGCGCCATCATCAAGGCCTACGCAGCAACCCCTGGTGCCACGGCGGCGATCGGCACCTACTTCAACAGCGGCAAGCCCGCGCCAGTGATGGCCGGCTTCTCGTCGCGCGGCCCGAACATGGGCGACGCCAACCTGCTGAAGCCTGACTTGACGGCGCCGGGCGTGGACGTGATTGCAGGGGTCACCGCCGGCTTGACGCAGGCTCAGCGGGACGCGGTCGCCAATGGCACCCTGAGGCCGCCGTATGACTTTGCTTCGTACCAGGGCACGTCGATGTCCAGCCCGCACGTTGCTGGCGTGGCTGCGCTGTTGAAGCAGGCCCATCCGACCTGGTCGCCGGCGATGATCAAGTCGGCGCTGATGACCAGCGCCTACAACACGCTGGACGACGGCCTGACCGGGCTTTCGAACGGTCGGCTGCCTTGGTCGCAGGGTGCGGGTCACATCGACCCGCCGAAGGCGATCGATCCGGGTCTGGTCTATGACCTGACGAAGACCGACTACATCCGCTACCAGTGCAAGGTCAACCGCCCGGCGGTGATTCCTGTCAGCGATTGCACCACCTTCGGCACGCTCGACGAGACCTACAACCTGAACCTGCCCAGCATCACGCTGGGTGCGGTTCCGGGTGTGATCACCGTCACGCGCAAGGTCATGAACGTCGGCGCTGCCAGTGCCACGTACAACTCCACGGCGACCGTGCCTGGCTTCAGCACGCTGGTGACACCGGCTTCGCTGACGCTGGCTCCCGGCGCGTCGCAGACGTTCACGCTGAAGTTGACGCCGACGACGGCCGTGGCCGGAAACTGGAACTACGGCTCGCTCACCTGGACCGATGGCGTGCACACGGTCAAGAGCCCGGTGACGGCCCGGACCGGTGCGACCATCGTGGCTCCGGCAGAGCTGAACGGAACCACGACCTCGGGCTCCAAGCTGGTCACGATCACCACCGGGGTGTCCGGGCGGTTGACGGCCAGCAAGGGTGGCTTGAAGCCAGTGACGTTGGGTCCGGTGACCTCACTGGTCGGTGCGGCCACCGACCAGGCGCAGCTGAAGGCGATCTGCACCACAGGCGTCGACACCGCTGCCGTGAAGGTCTACAACTTCACGTTCCCGGCCAACACCATCGTCGGGCGCTTCGCACTGCGCAATGTCGATGTCACCACCGGTTCCGACCACGACATGCTGTTGTTGTCGCCGGCTGGCGTCGACGTCTACTCGGGCAATGCGGGTTCGGCCGAGGAAGTGCGTGTGACGAGTCCGGCAGCCGGCAACTGGAAAGTCTGCGTCGTGAACTATGACGATGCCCGCACGTCGACGCACAAGCTGTCGAGCTGGGTCGTGAGCAGGGCCGATGCATCGAGCAACTTCAACGTGCTGATGCCGGGTCTGGCTTATTCGGGCAGCACCGCCACGGTCGGTGCGGCCTGGCGCGGTCTGGACACCAACGAGCGCTTCACCGGCGGCTTCCAGATCATGGATCCGGCAGGCGCGGTGCAAACCACCACAGTTTCGAGCCGCGCCAGGCTCAGGACATCGTCGACGAGCAGGTTG
>JBDSMV010000279.1:0-4667 GCA_039915715.1 Rubrivivax sp.
CTCGGGCGAGGTGCGTCTGAACAAGGGGCGCGCGGCGGCCGAGACTCGGGTGGCCGAGGGCGACACCATCCGTCTGCCGCCGATGCGGCTGCCCGACCGTGCAGCAGCGGTGCCGGCCCCGGCGCGCGAATTTCCGGTGCTGTTCGAAGATGACCACCTGCTGGCCATCGACAAACCGGCCGGCGTGGCGGTGCATGGCGGCAGCGGGGTCGACTTCGGTGTCATCGAGCAGTTGCGCCAGGCGCGCCCGCAGGCCCGTTTCCTGGAACTGGTGCACCGGCTCGACCGCGAGACCTCGGGCGTGCTGCTGCTGGCCCTGCGCCGCAGCGCGTTGACCGCGGTGCAGGATCAGTTTCGGGGTCGCAGCCCTTCCGGCGGCACCGGCCCCGGCCCCGGCACCGGCAGTTCGGTGAACGCCATCGACAAGAAGTACTCGGCAGCCGTGTTCGGCGCCTGGCCGCCAAAGCTGAGGGTGATCGACCTGCCGTTGCACAAGTTCGGTGACGCTGCCGGCATGCGCAACGTGCGCGTGGTGGACGCCAGCCACCCCGACGGTCGGCGTTCGATCACCTTGGTGAAAATGGTGGGTGAAGCGCCGCACGGCGGCGGCCTGTCGCTGCTGGAAGTGACGCTGAAGACCGGCCGCACGCACCAGATCCGCGTCCATCTGGCGCACCACGGCCACCCAATCGTCGGCGATCCGAAATACGGTGACTTCGACCGCAACCGCGCGCTGGCGCGCGACACCCGCTTCGAGCGCATGTTCCTGCATGCCCGCGAACTCACGTTCGACCATCCGGCCAGCGGCAGCCGCATCACGCTTGCGGCGCCGCTGCCCGCCGACTGCCGCAGCCTCTTCGACCTGCCATGAACCCTGACCCCACCCCGACCCGACCTGCCCCCGCCGGCCCGGCAGCGCTCAATTTCGAACTGCTGGTGTTCGACTGGGACGGCACGCTGTTCGACAGCACCACCCTGATCGTGCAATGCATCCAGTCGGCCTGCCGCGACATCGGGGTCGAGGTGCCGTCGGCCAGCGCCGCGGCCTATGTCATCGGCCTGGGTCTGCACGATGCGCTGAAGCACGCTGCGCCCAACCTGGCGCCCGAGCGCTACCCCGAGATGAGCGATCGATTCCGCCACCACTACTGGGCACGCAAAGACGAACTGGTGCTGTTCCCGGGCACGCTGTCGATGTTGAAGGCGCTGAAGGCGCGCGGCCACAAACTGGCGGTGGCCACCGGCAAGAACCGGAAGGGACTCAACGACGCGCTGGCGCATTCGCAACTTGAAACACTGTTCGACGCCACCCGCACCGCGGATGAGACGGCCGGCAAGCCCGACCCGTTGATGCTGAATCAGCTGATGCGCCTGTTCGGGGTCGAACCCGAACGCACGCTGATGGTCGGCGACACCACCCACGACCTGCTGATGGCCGTCAACGCCGGCACTGCCAGCGTGGCAGTCAGCTACGGCGCACACGAACGCGACAACTTCGCCGCCCACCGCCCGCGCTTCGTGGCCCATGCCATGCACGACCTGTGCGACTGGTTGCTGGAACATGGCTGAGCCGATGCCGATCACGGCCGAGCACTCGGTCTGTCGGTCGGAGCAGCTGGCCGAGCGTGGCACTGCGGTGTCGTGGGAGTTGCGCCAATACGGCCAACCGGTGCGCGCCTTCGCCTTGCGCTTCCAGGGCCGGGTGGTGGCCTACTTGAACCGCTGTGCCCATGTGCCGTCTGAATTGGACTGGCAGCCCGATGAGTTTCTGGACCATGACCGCGAATGGATCATCTGCTCGCTGCACGGCGCCACCTACGACCCGCGCAACGGCCGTTGCGTGGCAGGGCCGTGCCCCGGCGGGCGCCTGACCCCGGTGGCGGTCAGCGAGCATGGCGGCCAGGTCTGGTGGCGGCCGAGCGGTGACCTGAAGCCGATCCACCCCGGGCCGGGGCAGGGCACCGGGGCTCCGGTATCCTCGCCGCCGCCCCGATGAACAAGATCACCCCATGACGCTTGACGACGACAATTTCGAGCACACCCGCCCGGTTCGACCGGGGCCCGGTGCCGTCGAGTCCAGCCTCGAAGTGGCAGTGCGCGAACTGGTGGCCGAGCGCCGCCGTGAACGCCGCTGGCGCATCTTCTTCCGCTTGGCGTGGTTCCTGCTGGCGCTGGCGCTGATCCTGATGCTGTTCAGCAACCGCATCAATGCGTCGGCACCGCTGACCCCCCATACCGCCTTGATCGAAATCAAGGGTGAGATCGGCCCCGGCAGCGACGCCAGCGCCGAGAACCTGCTGTCGGCATTGAAGACCGCCTTTGAAGATAGCGCGGCGCAGGCGGTGGTGTTGCGCATCAACTCGCCCGGTGGCAGCCCCGTGCAGAGCGGCATCGTCAACGACGAGATTCGTCGCCTGAAGGCGCTGCACAACAAGAAGCTGTATGTGGTGGTCGAGGAAATCTGCGCGTCCGGTGCCTACTACATCGCCGCTGCGGCCGACGCGATCTATGTCGACAAGGCCAGCATCGTCGGCAGCATCGGAGTCTTGATCGACGGCTTCGGCTTCGTCGGGCTGATGGACAAGCTGGGGATCGAACGGCGGCTGATCACGGCCGGGCGCAACAAAGGCCTGCTGGATCCGTTCAGCCCGCTGGACCCGCAGCAGGTGGTATTCGTCAACAAGATGCTCGAGCAGATCCACCAGCAGTTCATCGCCGCGGTCAAGGCCGGGCGCGGCGACCGCTTGAAGGAAACCCCGGAGACCTTCTCGGGACTGTTCTGGAACGGCGAGGAAGCCGTGCGGCTGGGGCTGGCGGATGGTTTCGGGAGCCTGGACCAGGTGGCACGCGATGTGGTCAAGGCGCCGGAAGTCGTCGACTACACCACCCATGAAAACGTGGCCGAGCGCTTGGCCAAGCGCTTCGGTGCCAGCGTCGGTGCGGGCGCGGTCAAGGCGCTGCGAGAGCTCGCGCCGCTGCGGTGACGAAGCAGGCGGAATCGGAGGTCGGAATGCCGGCCGCAGCGCCGGTGGCGCTGCCTGAACGCCTGTCGGTGGCGGCACAGCACTGGCTGCCCAAGCAGGCGCTGACGCGCTTTGCGGGTTGGGTGGCGCGGTGGCGCGGTGGCGCGATCACCACCGCCTTGATTCGCGACTTCATCGCCCGCTACCAAGTCGACATGAGCGAAGCGGCCGAGCCCGACCCGCTGGCGTACCCCACCTTCAACGACTTCTTCACCCGCGAACTGCGGCAAGGTGCCCGCACGCTCGCCGATGCCGATCTGATTTGCCCGGTCGACGGCGCCATCAGCCAGTTCGGTCCGATCGAGAGCGGCCGCATCTTCCAGGCCAAGGGTCACGACTACAGCGCCGCCGCACTGTTGGGCGGCGACGCGACCCTGGCGGCCGGCTTCGACGATGGCCATTTCGCGACCGTCTATCTGGCGCCGAAGGACTACCACCGCATCCACATGCCCTGCGACGGCCGGCTGCGCCGCATGGTTCATGTGCCCGGCGATCTGTTTTCGGTCAACCCGGCCACTGCGCGCGGCGTGCCGGGCCTGTTCGCGCGCAACGAGCGCGTGGTGTGCGTGTTCGACGGCCCGGCCGCAGACCCGCGGCCGTGGGTGCTGGTGCTGGTGGGCGCAACCATCGTCGGCAGCATGTCGACGGTCTGGCACGGGGTCGTCAACCCACCGCGGCCCGGCCGTGTGCGCGACTGGCGTTACGACGATCAGACGATCAGCTTGCGGCGTGGCGAAGAGATGGGCCGCTTCCAGCTTGGATCGACGGTGGTGATGCTGTTTCCACCCGGCCCGCTCCGGTTCGAGGCCGGCTGGGCGCCGTTGGCACCGGTGCGCATGGGGCAGGCGATGGCGAGCCGCGGTTGACGCCGACGCCGGCCACGGCAGCGCAACCGGCGCCCGCGCCGGCCCCGACATGGTTGTCGCGCTGGGCGCCGGCCTTGTTGTGGATCATCCCGGCGCTGTGGTCGTCCAACTACCTGATCGCTCGGCTGGCGCAGGGCGTGGTGGCGCCGCACACGCTGGCGATCGGACGCTGGACGCTGGCGCTGCTGTTGATGTTGCCGTTCGTCGGCACCGGCCTGTGGCGGCGGCGCGCGGCCGTTCGAGCCGAATGGCGCCAGCTGCTGGTGCTGGGCGCGTTCGGCATGGCGATCTGCGGCGCCTGGGTCTACATCGGCGGCCACAGCACCAGCGCCACCAACATTGCGTTGATCTATGCAGTGGCGCCGGTGGCGATCGCGGTTGCCAGCGTCAGGCTGCTGCACGAACGCATGCGTGCGTCGCAGCGCCTGGGGCTGGTGCTGGCGCTGACGGGAGTGGTCACGATCATTGCCAAGGGCGACATCGGCAACCTGCTCGCGGTTCGATTTGCCCCCGGTGACGGCTGGGTCGTCGGTGCGACCGTGGCGTGGACCGCGTATTCGGTGCTGCTCAAGCGCTGGCCGTCGGCGCTGGGGCCCGCCGAGCGGCTCGCGGCAACGATCTTCGGCGGCATCGTCTGCCTGCTGCCATTCACGCTGCCCGAATGGTTGCTGACGCCGACGCCACCGCTCGGTGCCGCTGCCCTGGGTTTGATCGTGCTGGCCGCATTGCTGCCGGGCGTGATCAGCTATACCGCGTACTCACTGCTGCAACGCGAGCT
>JBDSMV010000390.1:0-4663 GCA_039915715.1 Rubrivivax sp.
TATGCCGTGGCGCATCGCTGTGCCGGGCGCGAACCTGAAATGGAAGACCCTGCAACGTTGCAACAGTTGGGCCGCTTCATCGGCAGGCTGCACGCGGTCGGGCGGCAGCAGCCGTTCGTCCACCGACACCACCTGGACGCGCGCGCCGATGGACGACGGGCATTGAAGCTGCTGCTCGACGGCGGCTTCGTTCCAGAAACCGAGATCGCTGCCTGGCAGTCCGCTTGCGAAGCCGCGCTCGCGGCGGTCGAATCTGCCTTCGACTGTGCGGCGCCGCTCACCACCTTGCGCCTGCACGGCGACTGCCATCTAGGCAACGTGCTGTGGCGCGACGGCAAACCCCATGTCGTCGACTTGGACGACGCCATGCAGGGGCCTGCCGTGCAGGACCTTTGGATGCTGGTGTCTGGCGACCACGCGACGATGGCGCGGCAGTTGAACGACCTGCTGGCGGGCTACGAACAGTTCTGCGAATTCGACGACCGTGAACGACGGCTGATCGAGCCACTGCGCACCCTGCGCATGGTGCGCCACAGCGCATGGCTGGCCGAGCGCTGGAGCGATCCGACTTTCCCGCTCAACTTCCCGTTCTTCGGCAGCACGGCCTACTGGTCACAGCAGACCGCGCAGCTCAAGGAACAGACCGAATTGATGCGCTGATCACGCCGCGAGCAGCCGATTGACCCGCTGCACGTAAGCTGCCGGATCATCGAGCTGCCCGCCTTCGGCCAACAGCGCCTGATCGAAGACGATCTGCGCCAGATCGTCGAAAGTCGCATCGGCAGTGCTTTCGAGCTTCTTCACCAGCGCATGCGCCGGGTTCACCTCCAGGATCGGCATGCCCTTCGGCGCGTCCTGCCCCGCCTGCTTCAACAGCCGTGCCAAGTGCGCGCTCATGTCGCCTTCCTCCACGACGATACAGGCCGGTGAATCGACCAGTCGCGTCGTCGCACGCACATCCTTCGCTCGGTCCTTCAAGGCGGTCTTCAGGCGTTCGAGCATCGGCTTGAAGCTCTCGGCGGCTTCCTCGGCTTCTTTCTTCTCGGTCTCGTCCTGCAGCTTGCCGAGGTCGACGCCGCCCTTGGCAACGCTCTGCAAAGGCTTGCCGTCGAACTCGTACAGGTGCTGCAGCATCCACTCGTCGACACGGTCGGTCAGCAACAGCACCTCGATGCCTTTCTTGCGAAAGATCTCGAGTTGCGGGCTGCTCTTGGCCTGCGCGATGGTGTCCGCCGTCAGGTAGTAGATCGGCTCCTGGCCCTCTTTCATGCGACCCACGTAGTCGCTGAAAGAAACACCGGTATCGGCATGGGTGGACGAGAAGCGCAACAGCTTGGCCAGCCGTTCCTGGTTGCCGAAGTCCTCACCGATGCCTTCTTTCAGCACCGCGCCGAACTGGCTCCAGAAGTCGGCGTACTTCTCCTTCTGGTTCTCGGCCACGTCTTCCAGCATGCTCAGCACGCGCTTGGTCGAGCCTTCGCGGATGGCCTTCACATCGCGGCTTTCCTGCAGCAATTCGCGGCTGACATTCAACGGCAGGTCGGCGCTGTCGATCACGCCCTTGACGAAGCGCAAGTACACCGGCATCAACGCTTCGGCATCGTCCATGATGAAGACGCGCTTGACATACAGCTTGACGCCGCCGCGCTTGTCACGGTTCCACAAGTCGAACGGCGCCTTGGCCGGTACATACAGCAGCTGCGTATACTCGCTGCGGCCTTCGACGCGGTTGTGGGTGTAGGCCAGCGGCGCTTCCTGGTCGTAGCTGATCTGCTTGTAGAACTCTTGGTACTGCGCGTCGGTGATGTCGCTCTTCGGTCGCGTCCACAACGCCGCAGCCTTGTTGACCGTTTCCCACTCTTCGGTGGCCACCTGCTCCTTCTTTTCTTCGTCCCAAGAGGTCTTGGGCATCAGGATCGGCAGGCTGATGTGGTCCGAGTACTTGTTGATGATCGACTTCAGCTTCCAGGCCGACAGGAACTCTTCTTCGCCTTCGCGCAAGTGCAGGATCACATCGGTGCCACGTTGCGCACGCTCGATGGTTTCGACTTCGAAGTCGCCGCTACCGGTGCTGCTCCAGCGCACGCCATCGCTCGAATCGGCGCCCGCGCGGCGGGTCTCGACCGTCAGGCGGTCGGCCACGATGAAGCCGCTGTAGAAACCGACGCCGAACTGCCCGATCAGGTTGGCGTCTTTCTTCTTGTCGCCTTCCAGCTTCGACATGAATTCGCGGGTGCCGCTCTTGGCGATGGTGCCCAGGTGCGCCACGGCTTCATCGGGGCTCATGCCGACGCCGTTGTCGCGGATCGTCACGGTCTTGGCTGCGGCATCGAACCAGACCCGGATTTCCAGGTTGGGGTCTTCGGCCAGCAATGCCGGGTTGTCCAGGGCTTCGAAGCGCAGCTTGTCGCAAGCGTCGGAGGCGTTGGACACCAACTCTCGCAAGAAGATTTCCTTGTTCGAGTACAGCGAATGCGTGACCAGGTGCAGGATCTGCTGCACCTCGGCCTGAAATGACAGGGTTTTCTTGTCCATCGTTTTTAAGATCGTTCGGGTGAATGAAAGCGGCCGACAGGCGGAGCCTCGACGCGGCGGAAGATGCGAGCCGGAAGCGCGGATTTCAACACCTGCGCCGCGGCGCAGGCCAAGGGAGCCTCAGACCGGGGCCGGAAATTCCTCGGCATCGGTTTCGCTTAGGCCTTGCGCGCCATAGCGATTGCCGTGGATGGCGGCGGATTCGAAATGCGCATCCATGCGCTTCATCGTCGCGACATCGAGCGACACCGATGCTGCACCCAGGTTCTCGGAGAGATGGGGTTCACTCGTGGTGCCGGGGATCGGCACCACGTGGTCAGCGCGGTTCAGCAGCCAGGCCAGTGCCAGTTGCGAGGTCGTGCAGCCGACCTCGCGTGCGAGCGCCTGCAAACCGGGCAACAGGCGCAGGTTCTGGTCGTACGCCGCCGGCTCGAAGCGCGGCATGCTGCGGCGAATGTCGCCGGGCGCCAGTGTCGAGACATCGACCAGCGTGCCGGTCAGAAACGCACGACCCAGCGGGCTGAACGGAACGAATGCAGCACCGATCTCACGGCAGACCTCCAGCACACCCAGCTCGGGGTTGCGCGACCACAGCGAATACTCGCTCTGTACCGCGCTGATCGGGTGTTCGGCATGGGCTTTGCGCAAGGTCGCGGCCGACACCTCGCTCAAGCCCAGCGCCCGCACCTTGCCGGCGCGCAGCAGGTCGGCCATGGCGCCGACACTCTCGGCAATCGGCACCCGCTGGTCCCAACGGTGCAGGTAGTAGAGGTCGATGACATCGGTGCCGAGCCGCTGCAGGCTGTCCTCGCAGTTGCGGCGGATGGCCTCGGGCCGGCCGTCGATGACGCGGCGGGTGGTTCCGTCATCGCCAGTGACCCCCGCCATGCCGCCCTTGCTGCACAACGTGATGCGGCTGCGGTGCGGCTTCAGCACCGGGCCGACCAACGATTCGTTGGCGCCGAAACCGTACAGGGCAGCAGTGTCGAACAGCGTCACGCCCTGGTCGAGCGCGGCATGCAACAGCCGCTCGGCATCGTCCTCCGAAGGAGGGCTGCCATAGCCGTGGCTCAGGTTCATGCAGCCGAGGCCGATCGGGGCGACGGTAAAGGGGCCGATGCGGCGCGGTGTGGTGGTGTTCATCGGCGCACCCATCACTGCAGCTGCTGCTCGAGCGCGTCCAGCACCTCGTAGCACGGCAGCACCTGCGCCACGCTCGCGTTCGGTTCACGCCCGTCACGAATCGCCGCGAAGAATTCGCGGTCCTGCAATTCGATGCCGTTGATCGACACATCCACCGTCGACACGTCGATCGCCTGTTCCTTGCCGTGGAACAGATCGTCGTAGCGCGCCAGGTAGGTGCCGGTGGTGCCGATGTAGCGGAAGAAGCTGCCGAGCGGGCCTTCGTTGTTGAAGCTCAGCGACAACGTGCACAGCGCGCCGCTGGCGGCTTGCAGCTGGATGCTCATGTCCATCGCGATGCCCAGCTCCGGATGGACCGGGCCCTGCAACACGTTCGCTTTCACCACCGGGCTGCCGCATTGGTAGGCGAACAGATCGACCGTGTGCGCCGCGTGGTGCCACAGCAGGTGGTCGGTCCAGCTGCGTGGCTCGCCCTTGGCGTTGATGTTGCTGCGGCGGAAGAAGTAGGTCTGCACGTCCAGTTGCTGGATGGCGAACTCGCCCGCCACGATGCGCTGCCGCACCCACTGGTGGCTCGGGTTGAAGCGCCGCGTGTGGCCGCACATCGCCACCCTGCCGGCTTGCTGCTGCGCGGCCACCACCGCCTGCGCATCGGCCAGCGAGTCGGCCAGCGGAATCTCGACCTGCACATGCTTGCCGGCCTGCAGGCAGGCGATGGCCTGTTCGGCATGCAGCTGCGTGGGCGTGCACAGGATCACCGCATCGACCTCGTCGCGTTGCAGGCTATCGGCCAGGTCGGTGGTGACATGGTCGATGCCGTAGCTTGCGGCCACTGCGCGGGTCTTGTCGATCTCGCGCCCGACCAGCGACACCACGTCGACGCCGTCGATCAGCCGGATGGCGTCGAGGTGCTTGGTGCCGAACGCGCCGGCGCCGGCCAGCGCCACTTTGATGGTCATGTGTTTTCCAGGATGAGATGCCCGAC
>JBDSMV010000403.1:0-6446 GCA_039915715.1 Rubrivivax sp.
CAGCCCCAGGTTCTTGGTGAAGTCCCAGAAATGGTTGCGCGCCACGCTGTCGCCACGGGCCCAGAAGTCGGGGCTCTTCCAGAACGGATGAAACAGCACCGCAGTGGCGATGCAGAACGCCGTCAGCAGCGCTGCCGCTTCGCGCGGCCACCAGCCGCCGACGATGCACACGGGGGTTACCGCTTCGACTCCCATCGCCGCCACCAGCATCAGCGCCGGCACCGACTTCGGCAGAAAGGTCGGCAGGAACGACGACGACGCCTGCTTCAGCGCCGCGTTCCAGTGCAGCACCTTGTCGAGCGCACTGAACGGGAACATGCACACCAGCAGCACGCGGGCGGCGGTCCACACGGCAGGGGGCAGGTCGGCGGTGGTCATCGTGGCATCCACTGACGGTCAGGCGACCCTGTCTTCATTCAACTCAGCTCTTGGTCAACGTCATCAGGATGTCGGCATACCAGGCGCTGTTCAGGCCCAGCGACTCGTCCTGCACCAGATCGCGGTTGGCCATGTCGAGCCGAGCCGAGTGCACGCCCAGCAGCTTCCAGGGCATCGGCTTGCCATCCGGCTCGGGGTCGCGCATCACCACCGGCGCACCGCTGGTGCCGCGGTGGGTCCGCGCATCGGTCAGGAAGTAGCCCTTGCCCTGAAAGCGAATGCCGAAGGCCGATGCCAGCATGCTCTGGCGCACGACGGGCAGGTGGTGCAGGGTGTCGTGGAAGCCGAGCGGAAAACCCGGGATGAGCAGCGCCGTGCCGAGTTCGACCGCCGCCGGCGGCGACAGCAGGTGCGACGGCGTGAAAGGGTAGATCACCGCCCCGGCCGGCAGCGCGGCACGGTCGATCTCGATCAGGCCGACATCGATCTCGCCACCGGTGTCCTTGCCTTGGCGCCACATGCTCTTGCCGTCCTTGTAAGTCAGCAACGACACCGACCCCGACTTCGACAGCGCGGTGCCGCTGGTGTGAATCTCGATTTCGAAGCGGTTCGGGTGGTGGTTGCTGGGCTCGTCGAAGAACACATGACGGCTCGTCACCAGGAACAGCCGCGCTTCGCGCTCGAAGAAGAAGCCGCTGGCATTGGTCAGCGGCGCTGGCCCGTCGAAGGTGGCGATGCGGGTGGTGGCAAACAGCAGCGTGTCGATGACTGGGGGCGTGGGCTCGAAGCCCGCTGAAACGGTCGCTGCGGGTGCCGGTGCAGGGCGCACCGCCGCGATTTCAGGGGTCGCAGCAAAGTCGGGCGCAGAAGCAGGTGCGGCCGGTGGCGGGGTCACGGTGGGGTCGGGGTTCGGGGCGGCTGGCATCGGGGTCCTCGGCAGGCGGCGGTCCGGCCCAGCGCAAGCCGCGCGGGGATGGAACCCGGCGACGCTAGCACTCTCGGGGCGGAGGCTGCACGGGCCGCCGACCGTCTGCGCCAGGGGAGTGGAAGCTCGGGAAACTCCCGAGTCGATGAAACAAAGGATTCTTTAACGTATGCGCTATGGGATTCAGTGAAACGGTCGGGTTGTCTGCAACCGCATCCGCGCCTGCCTTGGCAATGCAGGTGTCGGTGGAAGCCGTAGGGTCGACCGGCTCTGCGCTGCAGCGTCCGGAATGCGTGCTGGCGACCCGGGCCGGCGACCTCTACTGCGCCGATTGGCGCGGCGGGGTGGCGCACATCCGGCCGGACGGCAGCCAGGCGCTGTATGCCGGGCCCATGCCCGACGGGCTGTCCGCGCGGCCCAACGGCATCGCGTTGCTGGCCGACGGTTCGTTCCTGTTCGCGCAGCTGGGCAATGACGACGGCGGCGTGTACCGCCTGCAGCGCAGCGGCCGGATCACGCCCTGGCTGCGCAGCGTCGACGGCACCGATCTGCCGCCCACCAACTTCGTGCTGCCCGACGCGGCCGGTCGCACCTGGGTCACCGTCAGCACGCGCAGCACGCCGCGCGCCGCGGCCTACCGCGCCGATGTCGCCGACGGCTTCATCGTCGGGGTCGACGCCAGGGGTGGCGCCAGCATCGTCGCCGACGGCCTGGGCTACACCAACGAAGTCGCGCTGCACCCGAACGGGCAGTGGCTCTACGTCAACGAAACCTTCGCCCGTCGGCTGTCGCGCTTTGCCTTGCAGGGCCCCGGAGACGGCGGCTGCCGTCTCGGCCCGCGCGAGACCGTCGTCACGTTCGGCGAAGGCACCTTCCCCGACGGCCTGGCCTTCGATGTCGACGGCAACGCCTGGGTGGTGAGCATCGTCAGCAACCGCCTGATCCGCGTCGACGCCGATGGACAGCAGACGCTGTGGCTGCAGGACGCCGACGCCGACCACCTGGCCGAGGTCGAAGCTGCGTACCGTGCCGGCGCGATGGGGCGGCCGCACCTGGACGGCATCCGCAGCCGACGGTTGCGCAACATCAGCAGCATCGCCTTCGCGGGGCCGGACCTCCGCACCGCGGTACTCGGATGTCTGCTGGGCGATCACCTGACGACCCTGCCGATGCCGGCCCCCGGCGTGCCGCCGGTGCACTGGAATCACCCATGAAAGCCTTCGCCGGCTCGGCCGTCGGCCCGATGGGCGATGTCGCGATCGGCGCTGTCACGGCGCCGTTGCCGCTGCCCCCGCAGTCGATGGTCGACGCGGCCTACGACCAGGTCCGCACCCGCATCCTCGAGAACACCTGGCCGCCCGGTCACCGCGCGCTGGAGCAGGAAGTGGCGCTGGCGCTGGGCATGAGCCGCACGCCGGTGCGAGAGGCCCTGGTGCGGCTCAAGAACGAGGGCTTGATCGAGATCGTGCCGCGCCATGGGATGCATGTGCTGCCGGTGTCACCGGCCGACATGCGCGAGATCTACGAGATCCTGTCGGCGCTGGAATGCGCCGCCGCCGAGCGGGTGGCGATGCGGTCACCGTCCGTGGCCGAACTGGCGCCGCTGATCGACGCCACCGAGGCGATGGACCGCGCACTGGCGGCCGACGACCTGGACGCGTGGGCCGCAGCCGATGAGCGGTTTCACGCCGGACTGATCGAGATGGCCGGCAACCGCCAACTGGCTGCCACGGTCTGGAACTACTGGGACCGCGCCCACCGGGCGCGCATGTTTTCGTTGCGCTTGCGTCCGAAACCAGTGAGTTCGACCCGTGAACACCGCGACCTCGTCGAGCGGTTGCTGGCCGGTGATGCGGCCGGTGCGGCGGCCGTCAACCGCTCGCACCGCGAACGCGCCAGCCGTGAATTGCTGGCGATCTTCGAACGCTACAAGTTCGCCCAGATGTAAGGCCTGTTCGGCAATCAAGCACATGACAACAGAACTCTCCATCGCCGTGCTGCCGGGTGACGGCATCGGGGTCGAAGTCATGGACAGCGCGCTGGCCGTGCTGCAGGCCACCGGCACCCGCATCGGCCGCGGCTTCCACCTTCAGAAACACCCCGCAGGTGCGCAGCATTACGTCGACAGCGGCGACGCATTGCCGGCAGCCACGCTGGCTGCCTGCCGCGCCGCCGACGCGATCCTGTTCGGCTCGATGGGCCTGCCGCATGTGCGCGGTGCCGACGGCACCGAGATCATTCCGCAGCTCGACATCCGCTTCGCGCTCGACCTCTATGCCGGCGTGCGCCCGGTGCGCACCTGGCCAGGGCTGCCGGTTCCGCTGGCCGACCCGCGCGCCATGCAGATCGACCTGGTGCTGGTGCGCGAGAACACCGAAGGCCTGTTCTATGCCCGCGGCCGCGGCATCGTCGAAGCCGACGCCGCCTACGACACCATGAAGATCACCAGGAAGGGCACCGGTCGCGTGGTCGACTTCGCCTTCAAGCTGGCGCAGCAGCGCAAGGCGCAGGGCCGTCCAGGCCATGTGACCAATGTCGACAAGGCGAATGTGTTCGCGTCGATGGCGTACTGGCGCCAGATTTTTCATGAGCGAGCGGCAGCGTTTCCGGATATCGCGACCAGCGACGCCTATGTCGATGCGATGGCGCTGAACCTGGTGTTGAAGCCGTGGCAGTACGACGTGCTGGTGACCGAGAACATGTTCGGCGATATCTTGTCGGACCTGATCGCTTCGCTGGTGGGCGGGATGGGCATGGCGCCATCGGCCGACATCGGCGACGACCACGCGCTGTTCCAGCCGGCGCATGGCACCGCACCCGACATCGCCGGGCAGGGCATCGCCAACCCCACCGCAATGATCCTGTCGGCCGCGATGATGCTGGACTGGCTGGCGGTCGGCGGTGGCGACAGCATGTTGGCCGATGGCGCGCGCGCCATCGAAGCCGCAGTGCAGGGCGCGTTCGAGACCGGTTCTGTCAAGCCGCGCGAATTCGGTGGCACAAGCGGCACCGCCGCCATCACCCGCGCGGTGATCGAGCGGCTTTGAGCGCGGCCTTGAATCCGGCCGTCACAACCGAAGCGGCATGAACGCCCAGCCCCGCATCGCCGTTGTCGGCGCCGGCTACTTCGCACAGTTTCAGCTGGCCGGCTGGCGCGACGCCGGTGCGCGGGTGGTGGGCGTGGCCGACCTGGACCCCGACCGCGCGGCCGCACTGGCGCAACGTTTCGATGTGCCGCACCACTTCGGCGACGCCGCGCAAATGCTCGACGCAGTGAAGCCCGACCTGGTCGATGTGGTGCTGCCGCCGCAGGCGCAGGCCGGTGTGGTTCGGCAGGCGCTGCAACGCCAACTGCCCACCATCTGCCAGAAGCCTTTTGGCACCGACCTCGCCGATGCCGAAGCGATGAGCGCGCTGGCGGCGGCGCAGCACACGCTGCTGGTGGTGCACGAGAACTTTCGCTTCACGCCCTGGTTCCGCGAATGCCGGCGCCTGATCGACAGCGGCCGGCTCGGTCACCTGCATGGCATCGCCTTCCGCTTGCGGCCCGGCGACGGGCAGGGCGCCGATGCGTACCTGAGCCGGCAGCCGTATTTTCAGACCATGCCGCAGTTGCTGGTGCGGGAAACCGCGGTCCACTTCATCGACACCTTCCGCTACCTGTGCGGCGAGGTGCTGGCAGTGACGGCGCGGCTGCGTCGGCTGAACCCGGTGATCGCCGGTGAAGACGCGGGCATCGTGATCTTCGAGTTCGCCGACGACTGCAGCGGATTGTTCGACGGCAATCGGCTGAATGACCATCCAGCATCGGACCCGCGCCGCACGATGGGCGAGTTGTGGCTGGAGGGCGAACAAGGTGTGTTGCGGCTGGACGGTGACGCGCGGCTTTGGTGGAAGCCGCACCACCGCACGGAAGCCGAACATGTCTACGACTTCGACCGCAACGCGGCCTTCGGCGGCGCCGTGGCCGCACTGCAGGCGCATGTGCTCGCGCATCTGCGTGAAGGCAGCGGCAGCCCGCTGGAGAACGCCGCCACCGACTACCTGGCCAACCTGCGCGTGCAGGACGCCATCTACGAATCCCACCGCACCGGTCAGCGCATCGAGCTGGCCGGACCTTCCTGAAGCCCCTTCCTTTCCTACCTACCCAAGACCGACGGAGACACGACCATGAAGAAGACCCTGACGATGCTGGCCGCCGCCCTGGCTGCGACCCTGACCCTGGCTGGCGCCGCCAGTGCCCAGACCGTGCTGCGCTTCAGCCACACCGACCAGCCCGGTGGCGCGCGCCAAAAGGCGGCCGAGTTGTTTGCGCAAAAGGTCAACGAATACACGCAGAACCGCTACAAGGTGCAGATCTATCCGGCCGGGCAGTTGGCCAACGACCCGAAAGCGATCGAGCAACTGCAACTCGGCGGCATCGACTTCACCGTCTCTGGCACCGGCAGCTACGCCACCCATGTGCCGACCTTGAACCTGACAGCGCTGCCCTACCTGGTCGAAACCTACGAGCAGGGTTGGAAGCTGTACGACGAGTCGAAGTGGCTCAAGGCGCAGTTCGACAAGGCTCCGGCCAAGGGATTTCGCTTCCTGTCGACTTGGGAAGCCGGCTTCCGCGACATGACCACCAAAGAGCCGCTGGCCAGCCCGGCCGATGCCAAGGGCAAGAAGCTGCGCAGCTTCCCGAACGAGATGATGCGCTGGAACCTGGAGGCGATCGGCTTCAACGTCGTGATCCTGCCGCTGCCCGAGGTCTACCTGGCGATCCAGCAGGGCGCGGTGCAGGGGCAGGAGAACCCGATCGACACCATCTATGCCAACAAGTTCTACGAGGTGGCGCCCAACGTCACGCTGACCCACCATGTCTACAGCCCGATTCCGCTGACGATCAGCGAGAAGACCTGGCAGAACCTGAGCCCGGCCGACCGCACAGCGGTGATGAAAGCCGCAGCCGAGTCGTCCACCTTCAGCCGCAACGAAATCAAGAACAACGACGACCGCCTGCTGGCCGAGATGACCGCCAAGGGCGCCAAGATCGCGCGCCCGGCGGTGGGCCCGTTCCGCGATGCGGCGCAAAGCGTCTATTCCAAAGCGCGTGAGAAGTACGGCGCCGATGTCGACCAGTTCATCGCCGATGCGGATG
>JBDSMV010000405.1:0-9248 GCA_039915715.1 Rubrivivax sp.
GGCGATCAACCCGGTGGTGAGCGGCGCCATGCGCTCGCAACTCTGGCGCGCACCGGCATAGTCGGCCGTGACCATCTGCACCGCCATGCGCCACGACAGGGCCTCGCCATCCTGCGGGTCGGCCACCAGCGCTGCATCCAGGTCGGCCAGTGCGGCGTCGAAGCGGTGGTCGAACTGCCGGATCTTGGCGCGCAGCACCCGCACCGTGATCGGCGGGTCGGGTTGCGCGAACCAGGGCGCCAGCGCCGCCTGGGCATGGCCCACATAGCGCGGGTCGCCCTCGGCCGCCACTTCGTCGAAAGCGCGGCGGGCCAGCCGCAGCGCGGTCTGCAAATCCTGTGGGTTGCGGCGCCAGGCATCGCGCAGCGCCAGCAGTTCGCGGGCGCGCGGGTCGGTGGCACGGGCAGGCACGGTGGCCAGCACCTGGTCGTCGCGCTGCGGCACGTAGGGCTCGGCATGGGCCGCGGCGGACCACCACAGCAGGGACAACAGCAAGACGAGAATCGGCATGGGCGGCGGGATGCTATCGCGGGGCCGTAGGAGCAGCGTCGGGCCGGCGCACCGAATGTGGCGCATGGCGGCATCTACGCAGCCCGGACGGCGGTGGATGATTTGTGCTGACCCTGTCAACCGGCCGGCGACGGATGCGTTGTGGCTGGACCGCCGGATTGGCGCGCCCTGCGCGCTCGGCCATGCGGTGGCTCGGCAGCCAGGGATTTCCCGGCAGTCCGGGGCAGTTCCCAACCGGGTTTTCACCCTTTATTCGAAAGAAACCGTCATGACCAAGATCCTGAGCACCCTCCTGTTGGCCGCCTTCGCGTTCAGCGCCCAAGCCGCTTCGCACGCCGGTGGCGCCCCGATGAAGGCCGCTTCTGCCGCCTCCGCCGCCAGCGGCGCGATGATGGACAAGAAGATGGACAAGATGGACAAGAAAGACATGAAGAAAGACGAGATGAAGAAAGACGACATGAAGAAGGACGGCATGAAGAAGTAAGTTCTTCTTCAGCGTCAGGAAGAAAAGGGGCAGGCGCCACGCGCCCGCCCCTTTTTCATGGCCGCTTCGCATTCGCTGGCAGCACAGGAGCCGCACGGTGCGTGCAGTAGCATCGCCGCGACTTCCACCAGACGCATGCCTCATGAGCCAGATCCACTTCATCGGCGGCGAGAAGGGCGGGGTCGGCAAGTCGCTGCTGGCACGCGTGCTGGCACAGCACTTCATCGACCGCCAGCAGCCTTTCGTCGCCTTCGATACCGACCGCTCGCATGGGGCGCTGCTGCGCTACTACGCCAGCTACACCTCGCCCCTGTCGCTGGATGACCCCACTGGCCTCGACCGTGTCATCGAAGCCGCTGCCGATGACCCGGCGCAGCGCGTGCTGGTGGACCTGGCCGCGCAGTCGCAAGCGTCACTGACACGCTGGCTGGACGATGCGGGGGTCCTGGCCGTGGCAGCCGAGATGGGCGTGGTGCTGAACTATTGGCATGTGATGGACGCCAACCGTGACTCGGTCGACCTGCTGCGCCGTTGGCAGGAAAGCCCGGGCGCCGCGATGCGGCTGGTGCTGGTGTTGAACGAGGTACGCGGCGAACACTTCGGCCAGTTGGGATCGTCCGGCCTGCTGGAAGGCGCCTGGGCCGCGGGGGCCCGCACGATGCGTCTGCGCAAGCTGCCCGATGCGCTGATCCAGAAGGTCGATGCCGGCGGTGCCAGCTTCTGGGCCGCGCAACAAGCCGGCAGCAGCGATCTCGGATTGCTGGACCGTCAGCGCATGCGGCTGTGGCTGCAGCGCACGCAGACCGACATCGAGGCCCTGCAACCCTGATGAGCGGGTTCGCCCCCCGGCGGCGCGGCGCTGCAGCGGCGGCGGCAATCGGGTCTTTGGCAGGCCAGGTCATGGCGCTGGCCTGGCTCGCAAGGCTGGTGTCCCTGGTGGTGCTGATGACAGCGTCCCTGCAACCGGCTGCAGCGCAAACGCTGACCGTGGCGGCGGCCAGCAGCCTGTCCGATGTCATGCCGGCGTTGGTGCTGGGCTTCGAGGCTGTTCATCCTGGCACCGATGTGGTGGTTGTGCTGGGCGGGTCGGGCGCGCTGCTGGAACGCATCGCCCAGGGTTTGCGCGCCGACGTGCTGGCCAGCGCCGACCTCGAAACGGCCACGCTCGGCATCCAGCGCGAGTTGCTGGTGTCGGACCTGCGCGGCGTGTTCGCCACCAACACGCTGGTGCTCGTGACGCCCGCTTCGCTGAATTTGCCGCTGCGCCGGTTGTCGGACCTGGCCGGGCCCGAGGTGGTGCGCATTGCCATCGGCCGCCGCTCCGAGGTGCCGGCCGGGCGTTATGCGCGCGGCGCCATCGACGCGGCCCGCCTGTGGCCATCGGTGCAGCGCAAGGTCGTGCAAGCTGGCAGCGCGCGCGAGGTGCTGGCGCTGGTGGCGAGTGCCGATGTCGAAGCCGGCTTCGTCTACGGCACCGATGTGCAGGCCGCCAACGGTCGGGTGCGGCAGGTGGAGACGCTGGAGACCGCGATCCCGATCCGCTACCCCGCGCAGGTGGTGGCTGCCAGCCGCCAGCCGGTGTTGGCACGCGCCTTCGTCGACTGGTTGCGCAGTCCGTCGGCACGCGAGATCCTGCAGCGCGCCGGGTTCGGGGTGCCGTGAACATCACGACGCTTTGCTCAGTTCAGTGGCCGCCCGGCACCTCCTCGCCGGCCTTCATGCGGTAGACGGTGCCGCAGTACGGGCACTTGACCTGACCGGTGCTGCCCACGTCGAGGAACACCTTCGGGTGGGTGCTCCACAACGGCATGCGCGGGTTCGGGCAGAAGACCGCGCCGTCTCCGGTCACATCCGAAGACACCAGTTCCACCACCGCCTGCGGGTGCCGCACGTTCATGCCGTCTTTGGGGTCGACCATGTGATGCTCGGGTGTCAAGGTTGGCGGCGTCGGGTCACACCACCGTCAGCCATTCGGCGTACTTCGGGTTGCGGCCGTGCACGATGTCGAAGTAGGCCGACTGGATCTTCTCGGTGATCGGCCCACGACTGCCGCTGCCGAGCGCCAGCCGGTCCAGCTCGCGCACCGGGGTGACCTCGGCCGCGGTGCCGGTGAAGAAGGCCTCGTCGCTGATGTAGACCTCGTCGCGGGTGATGCGCTTCTCGACCAGTTCCAGCCCCAGGTCCTTGCAGATGTGGAAGATGGTGTTGCGGGTGATGCCCGAAAGCGCGCCGGCCGACAGGTCAGGGGTGTAGACCACGCCCTTCTTAACCACGAACAGGTTCTCGCCCGCGCCTTCGCTGACGAAGCCGGAGACGTCCAACAGCAGTGCTTCGTCATACCCGTCGTCCACCGCTTCCATGTTGGCAAGGATGCTGTTGGTGTAGTTGCTTACCGCCTTGGCCTGCGTCATTGTGATGTTGACGTGGTGGCGGGTGTAGCTGCTGGTCTTGACGCGAATGCCGCGCTTCAACCCTTCTTCGCCCAGATAGGCACCCCAGGGCCAGGCCGCCACCATCAGGTGGATGTCGTTGCCCTTGGTGCTGACGCCCAGCTTCTGGTCGCCCACCCACACCAGGGGGCGCAGGTAGCAGCTTTCGAGCTGGTTGGCCCTGACGACCTCGATCTGTGCTGCGCGCACCTGCTCGGGCGTGAAGGGCAGCTTCATGCGCAGGATCTTGGCGCTGTTGAAGAGCCGCTCGGTGTGATCCTGCAGGCGAAAGATCGCGGGGCCGGCATCGGTCTTGTAGGCCCGCACGCCCTCGAACGCGCCGCAGCCGTAGTGCAGAGTGTGGGTCAGCACGTGGATCTTGGCGTCGCGCCACTCCACCAACTGGCCGTCCATCCAGATCTTGCCGTCTCGGTCGGACATCGACATGGCACTTGCTCCTCGGGGTGGTGCGCCAGAGCGGCGCGCTTGCAACAGGGCCACCGAGTCTAAGTGGCACCCGGTCTCGAAGCAGCACGCAGCAACTGCCAGCTGGTCACGCGCCCTTGGCGCAGCGCGACGCGCACCGTGTCGCCCCCCGGGTCAGTCCAGTCGAAGGCTTCGTCTGCAACGTCGTTGGCTGACGCCCGTACTGGATGGTGCAGATCACCCACTGCCCGACCCAGGCTGCGCGTCAGCCGCAGCACCTGTGACAGTTGCATGCCCCTTGCCAGCCGGGCATTGAGCATCACGGCGTTGGGCACCTCGCCGACCGGGCGGCCAGTGGCTGCCCGCAACGCCCGCAGCGCACGGCTGAACTGCAACAGCAGCCAGAACGCGACCACCGTCAGCGCCAGCAACAGACCGCGCGAGCCGTATCCGGCCCAGGCCGCAACGACCGCGGCAGCAGCCAGGCCCCACCCGATCAGGGCCGCCACCGCCGGGGCCGACACCTCAACGCGCCGCGCGCTCCCGGCCACCGCGGTCGATGTCGGCGCGCACCGCAGCCGGCAACCGGTCAAGCACGAAACGCATTGCCAGCGGAATCAGCACCAGGTCGTCGATCACGCCCAACAACGGGATCGCATCGGGGATCAGGTCGATCGGCGAGATCACATACACCGCCATGCCGATCACCGCCGGCTTGAACCAACCAGGGGCGCCAGGGTGATTCCAGGCGCGCAGCATCAGCCGTGCGTCGCCCCGAACCACGGTCCACATCGTCGAGATCTTTTTCCACATGGCAACGGCCTCCGGGTCGGTGTGCAAAGACGGATGTGGGTCCGTCTTCGCCAAGGTCAAGCCTCAAGTCAAGCCGCGCACGACCTCGATCGCGTCCTCAATGCGGTCGACGGCATGGATCGTCAGGCCTTCGATCGGCTTTTTCGGCGCGTTGGCCTTCGGAACCACAGCGATGCTGAAGCCAAGCTTGGCGGCTTCACGCAGCCGTTCCTGCCCACGCGGTGCCGGCCGCACCTCGCCCGCCAGACCAACTTCTCCGAACGCGATGAAGCCCCTGGGCAGCGGCTTGCCGCGCAGGCTGCCCTGGATCGCCAGCAACACCGCCAGGTCGGCCGCGGGCTCGCCGATGCGGACCCCGCCGACCGCATTGACGAACACGTCCTGGTCCATGCAGGCGATGCCGGCATGGCGGTGCAGCACCGCCAGCAGCATCGCCAGGCGGTCGCGGTCCAGCCCCACGCTCAAGCGCCGCGGGCTGGGCCCGCCGCTGTCGACCAGGGCCTGGATCTCGACCAGCATCGGCCGTGTGCCTTCCAGCGTCACCAGCACGCAGGTGCCGGGCACCGGCTCGCCGTGGTGCGACAGGAAGATGGCGCTCGGGTTGCTGACCCCCTTGAGGCCCTTCTCGGTCATCGCGAACACGCCGATCTCGTTGACCGCGCCGAAGCGGTTCTTGATCGCCCGCACCAGTCTGAAGCTGCTGTGGGTGTCACCTTCAAAGTACAGCACCGTGTCGACGATGTGTTCCAGCACCCGCGGCCCGGCCAGTGCGCCGTCCTTGGTCACATGGCCGACCAGCACGATCGTGCAGCCGCGGGTCTTGGCCAGCCGTGTCAGCTGCGCGGCGCATTCGCGCACCTGCGCCACCGAACCCGGCGCCGAATTGAGCTGGTCGGAGTAGACCGTCTGAATCGAGTCGATGACGCAGAAGCCGGGCTCGCCATCAGCGAACTCGGACTCGATCGCGGCGACGATCTTCTCCAACTGGATCTCGGCCAGCACCCGCACCTTGGTTCCGGCCAGCCCCAGCCGCCTGGCGCGCAGTGCGATCTGGGCCCCGCTCTCTTCGCCCGTCACATACAGCACCGCCATCTGCGCCGACAGTGCGTCCACCGCCTGCAGCAACAAGGTGCTCTTGCCGATGCCCGGGTCGCCACCGATCAGCACCACGGCGCCTTCGACGATGCCGCCGCCGAGCACACGGTCCAGCTCTTCCTGACCGGTGGGGGTGCGGGCGACTTCAGCCGCGTCGATCTGCGACAGCGTCGCCACCGGCTGGGCTTTGGCCAGGCTTTGGAAGCGGCTGTTGCGGGTGGGGGCGGCTGTGGGTTCGGCGACGCCTTCTTCGAGCGTGTTCCAGGTCTTGCAATGCGGGCATTGACCCAGCCATTTAGGGCTGGTGCCGCCGCATTCGCGGCAGGTGTAGAGGGTCTTGGCGGTGGCCATCCGGTGGATTGTGGCCGGATGCTCCATGGCGGCTGTGCGCGCGAGGCGTCGCAAAGCATGGCGTGAGTGGCGAGCTGACGTTGTCGGTGCGCTTTCGGTTTCGGTTGCGATTCGATCAGGCAGCCGCGAAGTTGCCGTGAAAGCCCAGCGGCAGGGTGTAGGGCAGCATCGCCTGCGCGATCGGGCCGTTTTCGATACGGGCCGCATCCAGCACATTCAGCACCGTGGTTTGTCGGCGGGCGTCGAAGGTGGTGCCCAGGAGCCAGGCGTCGAGTTCGCCGCGCTTGCCGGGCTTGGGGATCAGCACATGCTCTTCGGCGATCACGCCGTCGCCGTAGTCGTAGCGGCGAATGCGGCCGGTGTCGAGGTCGGTCAGTTGCACGCCGTGCAGCAGGCCGTAGCGTCGGGTCTGGTGCGGCAGCCAGGCGGCGCCGCTCACGAGCCAGCGCGCGCGGTCGGCGCCAGAGACGCCGATGCGCTGGGGGTGAATGCGCGGGAATTCGACATCGGCGATCGACGACGCCATCGGCTCGGTGCGGATGCGGCCGGTCTTCATGTCCATGCGCGCGACCACCAGTCGCGGGTTGCCGCCGCTGTGCTCGCGGCCGCTCATCAGGTCGACCGCGCCGCGGTCCAGGAACGACGCGTCGGGTGAGGCGACGAAGCTCAGCACCACCGTGCCGTCGGCCTCCTCGTGCGCGTTGCCGACATGAAAGACCATCGCCGCCGGCAATTCGAACACGCGGCGTTTCGCGATGTCGGCCTTTTCCATCACCAGGATCCGCAGGGGTTCGCCGGGCTCGAGCGCAAAGCGCCTCGCACCGTCGCCCACCGGCTTCGAAAAGTCCAGCTTGACCGGCGGCAGCGGCACCACGAAGTGGCGTTCGGTGATCGCCAGGTCGTGCGCCAGCCCGCCAGGGTAGGGCGAGGTGCCGAGCTGGAAGTCGAGCAGCTTGCCGTCGGGGCCGATGTGCCAGGCCATCAGGTGCGGCCCGGCGGTGCCGATGTTCCAGAGGTGGCCGTTGGCGTCGATCTTCGGATGCGCGGTGAAGGGCAACCCGGCCAGGTCGTCGCGCCAGGTCACGGGCCCGGTCGTCGACAGGTCGGACGCGTTCATCGCATAGGCCGAGCCGCCTTCCCACAACGCCAGTAGCCGGCCGCCGTGCTCCAGGGCGTTTGTGTTGGCGACGTTGACGCTGTCGGCGCCGGTGATGGGCGGGCCGTCATCGATGGCGGTTCCGAAAGTGGGCAGCAGAAAGCGACCGGCTTCGCGCTCGGCGCGCAGCTTGCTGGTCTGCACAAGACGTCCGCGGTGACTGACGCGGCCCTGGCTGCCGCCTTCCAGCGTGTACTGCTGCACCATGCCGTCGCCGTCGAACCAGTGGTGGTAGCGCTCTCGCCGGTCGCCGACTCCGCGCTCGAACAAGCCCGGGCCGTTGCGATAGAAGCGGCCGCGCAGTGACGCCGGCCAGTGGCCGCGGGTGACCATGCTCGGGGTGGCGAGGTCCCCGGTGACGTCGGTGACGCCTTGCAGCGGCGTCAGCAGCGGGTTCTTGGCGCGCGCGGCGGCGAAGTCGGCTGCTGCTGCGGGCCGGGCGTGCGCCAGTTGCGGGACCGAGGGCAGCAGGCCGGCCATGGCCAGGGCTTGCAGGAGATGGCGGCGCTTGATCGTCATGGCGGGCTCCGGCTGGGATGGGCTGAGGGTGCTCGTGTGCAAGATCACTGCGACATCCGAACGACGATCGGCTCGCCGTTCAGCGGCACGCGGGTCGTGTCCCACTTCGGACCCATCACGCCAGGGCTGCCCGATGCGCCCCAGGGTTCGCTCGGAACGCCAAGCAGGTTGGTGTTCAGCTTGCCGTTGCTGTCAAGGTCCTGAAAGAGCGTCAGCGCCACTTCCGTGCCCGACAGGCCGCAAAGCTGAAAGCGCACCGTGGCGTCGTCGCCGGCCGCCAGATCGAGCGACGATGCCGAGGTCTTGCGGAAGCTGCCCACGTCGAGATAGGCCGCCACCATCAGCCGGCCCTGTTTCGGGCGCACGTTTTGCACCTCGACGGTGGCGCAACCGCTGTCAGCCGCCAGGGCCGGCAGCGCCACCAACGCAGTGGCGACGGTCGCCAGGGTCATGGCGATCCGCATGGCGGCCTGGGCGGCGGAAATACGTGTGGTCTGCATGGTGGCGCTCCGATTCGGTGGGAATGGAGCGCAGTCTGCAGCTCCGCCGCACCCGGCGCCAGGGTCGAGCGATCAACGGTAGCCGGCGGTCGCGAAGCGTGCCCCGGCCGGCGCGGTCAGTCCGTCACCCGTTGCCGCCCGGACTTGATCGCACCGCGCCGGGCCTTGCCTTCCAGCCGCCTGCGGCCCGCTGCGCGCGTCGGCCGCGTCGGCACCCGCAGCGGATCGGGGTTGCAGACCGTGTCGACCAGCACCTGCAGCCGCCCGAGCGCGTCGGCCTGGTTGCGCGGCAGGCTGCGGTGGGTCTGCGATTTGATGACGACGACGCCGTCGCCGCTGATGCGCTGGTCGGGCAGCGCCTGCAGCAGCAGCTTGACTTCGTCGGGCAGCGACGACGCCCCGATGTCGAAACGCAGGTGGGCTGCGCTCGACACCTTGTTGACGTTCTGGCCGCCGGCGCCCTGCGATCGCACCGCGGTGAAGTCGACCTCGGCCCGACGCACCGGCACCGAGCGGCGCGGGCTCATGCCGGTTCAAAGACAGCGCCAGGCGCCGATCAGGACTTGCCCTTGACCATGCCGACGATCACCAGCAGCACGATGGCGCCGACCACCGAGGCGATCCAGCCCGCACCCTCGCCAGCCTGATACCAGCCCAGCGACTGGCCGAGGAACCCCGCCAGCATCGAGCCGGCAATGCCCAGCAGGATCGTCAGGATCCAGCCCATCGTCTGCTTGCCTGGCAGCAAGAAGCGCGCAAGAACGCCGACGATCAGGCCGACGAGGATGGTTCCGATGATGCCCATGGATGAAGTGCTCCGTGATGGTTGAGAACGTGGGGATGTCTGATTTTCAGTCGGCTGTGCGGTAGGCCGTTCGGTCCGTCGATGTGACAGTCAATCCACCGCAACGACGGGAACTCGGCGTGCCAGCGCGCACATCAGTTCGTAGCCGATCGTACCGGCG
>JBDSMV010000425.1:0-3211 GCA_039915715.1 Rubrivivax sp.
CGGTGGTGATGACGTTCTCGGTGCTGTTCACCTTCACCGATTTCCAGCTCATCTATGTGCTGACGCGCGGCGGGCCGCTGAACGCGACCCATCTGATGGCCACGCTGTCGTTTCAGCGTGCCATTTCCGGCGGTGCGCTGTCCGAAGGCGCGGCGATTGCAATTGCCATGGTGCCGTTCTTGCTGGCGGCGATTCTGTTCAGCTTCTTTGGCCTGCAGCGCCGGGCCTGGCAGCAGGGAGGATCGGACAAATGAGCGCGACCGCCGTCGACCACAAGCCCGACAACAAGCCCGAGAAGAACACCGCCACCGACGAAACCGACAACGTCGGCATGGGCTATCTCGATTCGGTGCCGCGCAAGTTGGTGACGATCTATCTGCCGTTGATCGTGTTCCTGTTCGTGCTGTTGTTTCCTTTCATCTGGATGACGACCACGGCGCTGAAGCCCAACGGCGAGTTGCTGTCGCGCGACGGCAACCCGTTCTGGGTCTCGTCACCCACGCTCGACCACTTCAAGCACCTGCTGTTCAACACCGCCTATCCCGCATGGTTGTGGAACACGATGCTGGTGAGCGTGGTTGCCACTTTTGCGTCGTTGGCGTGTTCGGTGCTGGCGGCCTATGCGATCGAGCGGCTGCGTTTCAGCGGCTCCAAGCATGTCGGCCTGTCGATTTTCCTGGCCTATCTGGTGCCGCCGTCGATCCTGTTCATCCCGCTGGCCGCCATCGTCTTCAAGCTCGGTTTGTTCGACACCCGCTGGGCGCTGATCCTGACCTACCCCACTTTCCTGATCCCGTTCAGCACCTGGCTCTTGATGGGCTATTTCCGCTCGATCCCGTTCGAGTTGGAAGAGTGCGCGCTGATCGACGGCGCCACGCGCTGGGAAATCCTCACCAAGATCATCCTGCCGCTGGCGGTGCCGGGGCTGATTTCGGCCGGCATCTTCGCCTTCACGCTGTCGTGGAACGAGTTCATCTATGCGCTGACATTCGTGTCGTCATCCGAACTCAAGACCCTCTCGGTGGGCGTGGTGACCGAACTGGTCGAAGGCGATGTTTACCATTGGGGGCCGCTGATGGCGGGTGCACTGCTCGGTTCGCTGCCGGTGGCCTTCATCTACTCGTTCTTCGTCGAGTACTACGTCTCGGGCATGACTGGGTCGATCAAGGAATGACGGGGTCCCGTGCGGAAGACGCCACAGCCAGTTCAGCCGCGCACGAAGGCCGTCACCAGTGGCTCATCACCCACCTGGCGGCTGCAATGACCGTGCAACTTGGCGTCGAAGCTGGCCCCGGTCGGCAACGTGTCGGCGGAATAGAAATGCTGTCCAGGCCAGAAGCTCCGCGTGCTGCCGTCCTGCAAGCCGATCTCCATCAGCCCCGACAGGATGAAGACCCATTGCGGCTCGCCGGTGCAATGAAAGTCGCTCTTGAAGCCCACCGGGCTCAGGCGCAGCTGCAAGCCGCCGCTCTGCATCAACGCCGACAGGCGCGACTGCGGCTTGCCTTCATCGAGCGCGATGGCCTCGGTGCGCCAGCCGGCTCGGCCGTCGGCAGCGGTGTGGAGAATGACCTTGTCGAAATGCATGGGCGCGTCCGGCAGTTGAGGTGCCGCGCATCATGCCGCCATTGAGACCCTTGCCCTTGACTTCATCGACATTGACTTCATCGACATGACGGCACGCAAGAAACCCGAAGACCTGCGCAGCCAGCAATGGTTTGGCAGGCAGGACCGTGACGGCTTCGCCTACCGCAGCTGGGTCAAGGGCAAGGGTGTGCCGCACGACCAGTTCGACGGCCGGCCCGTCATCGGCATCTGCAACACCTTCAGCGAACTGACGCCCTGCAATTCGCACTTCAGAACCCTGGCCGAGCAGGTCAAGATCGGCGTCTACGAAGCCGGCGGCTTTCCGCTCGAGTTCCCGGTCATGTCGCTCGGCGAAACTTTGCTGCGTCCGACCGCGATGCTGTACCGCAACCTCGTCAGCATGGATGTCGAAGAAAGCATCCGCGGCAACCCGATCGACGGTGTGGTGCTGTTGATGGGCTGCGACAAGACCACGCCGGCGCTGCTGATGGGTGCAGCCAGCGCCGACCTGCCCACCATCGGCGTCAGCGGCGGGCCGATGTTGAACGGCAAATGGCGCGGCCAGGAATTGGGGTCGGGCACGGGCCTGTGGCAGATGAGCGAGCAGGTGCGCGCCGGCACCTTGAAGCTCGCCGACATGTTCGAAGCCGAAAGTTGCATGCACCGCAGCCACGGCCACTGCATGACGATGGGCACTGCCAGCACGATGGCCTGCATGGTCGAAGCGCTTGGTATCGGCCTGCCCGGCAACGCGGCCTATCCGGCGGTGGACGGCCGCCGCAACGTCATCGCCCGCAACGCCGGCCGCCGCATCGTCGAGATGGTGCACATCGATCAGACGCTGTCGCAGGTGCTGACGCGCGAAGCGTTCGAGAACGCGATCCGCACCCTGGCGGCGATCGGTGGCAGCACCAATGCCGTGATTCATCTGATCGCGATCGCCGGGCGGCTCGACATGACCCTGACCACCGACGACTTCGATCGTTTGGCCAGCCACCTGCCCTGCCTCGTCAACCTGCAACCGTCGGGCCAGCACCTGATGGAAGACTTCTGCTATGCCGGCGGCCTGCCGGTGGTGATGAAGGCGATCGAATCGGTTTTGCACCTGGACATCGTCACTGCCAATGGACAGACCGTGCGCCAGAACATCGAAGGCGCTGTCAACTACGACGAGCGCGTCATCAAGACAATGGGCGACCCGTTCAAGCCTGCGGCCGGCATCGCGGTGCTGAAAGGCAACCTGGCGCCGCGCGGCGCGGTCATCAAACCGAGCGCGGCCACGCCCGAGTTGATGCAGCACACCGGCCGCGCGGTGGTGTTCGAGGACAGCGACGACTTCCACGCCCGCATCGACGACGAGAGCCTCGATGTCGATGCCAGCTGCGTGCTGGTGCTGAAGAACTGCGGGCCCAAGGGCTACCCGGGCATGGCCGAGGTCGGCAACATGCCGCTGCCGCCGAAGGTTCTGCGCACCGGCGTCACCGACATGGTGCGCATCAGCGACGCACGCATGAGCGGCACCGCCTACGGCACGGTCGTGCTGCACACCACGCCCGAGGCTGCCGCAGGCGGCACGCTCGCGCTGGTGTGCAACGGCGACCTGATCACGCTGGACGTGGCCGGT
>JBDSMV010000441.1:0-4206 GCA_039915715.1 Rubrivivax sp.
ATCTCGGTCAGCACGCCGAGCGTGCCCTCGCTGCCCACGAACAGCCGTGTCAGGTCATAGCCAGCGCTGGATTTCTTGGCGCGCGTGCCGGTGTGGATGACCTCGCCACTGGCGGTCACCACCGTCAGCCCAAGCACGTTCTCGCGCATCGTGCCGTAGCGCACCGCGTTCGTGCCGCTGGCGCGGGTGGCAGCCATGCCGCCCAGGCTGGCGTTGGCACCGGGGTCGATCGGAAAGAACAGCCCCGTTTCGCGAATCTCGCGGTTGAGTTGTTCGCGTGTGACTCCGGCCTGCACCGTCGCCGTCAGGTCCTCGGCGTTGACCCGCACGACGCGGTTCATGCGTGACACGTCGACGCTGACGCCACCTTGCACCGCCAGGAGGTGACCTTCCAATGACGACCCGACGCCGAACGGGATCACCGGCACCGCATGTTCGTTGGCCAGCTTCAGCACCGCGGCCACGTCGTCGGTGCTTTCGCAGAAGACGACGGCTTCCGGCGGCGTCATCGGGTAGGTGCTTTCGTCGCGGCCGTGTTGCTCGCGCACGGCCGTGGCGGTGCTGAAACGGTCGCCGAACTGCGCGCGCAGCGCTTCGAGCATCGGCGCCGGGATCAGGCGGGGCTCGACCAGGGGCAACAAGGCATGGGGCAGCGGGGCATTCATGGCGTTCCTTCGGCGTTGGATGCGCCATGGTAGGCCCGCCGGGCTGACCGTGGCGAGACTAGACTTTCGCGACCAATGCCTGATTGCCAACCCTGCCAACCCGGCCTACCGAGCGCCCTGATGAAGCCTTCACCAAAACCCACAGTGCGTCTGCCCCTGGGCTTGGTCGCATGCCTGCTTGCGTGCGTGTTTGCTGCCGCCGCGCCATCGGCCGCTGCAGCCCCCAAGGTGACGCGCCTGACGCCGCCCAGCGAACTGTTCAGCAGCAACCGCCCGACACCGATCATCGCCCGCTTCCTGCCCGAACAACGCTTCGACCTGCAAGCCACGGTGCAGCCCGACGACCCGTCACGCAGCATCACCGCTATGCACTTCGAGATCGACGGGCGCCCAGTGACGTCGCCAGTCACGCTGCGGGACTGCACCAGCGGCTGCGTCAAGGAAGTCGCCAACAACGCCGTGATCGCCAGCGTGCGCGCCGTTAACCTGGCCACGCCCGGGGTGCGGCAGTTCAGCGTGACCGCCACCCAGAACGACGGCCAGACCGTGACGGCGCGTGGCAACTTCGAGATCGTGCCGTTGCTGCCCGGCGGGCAGAAGGTGCGCAACATCATCATCTTGCTGGGCGACGGCATGGGCACCGCGCACCGCACAGCAGCGCGCATCGTCCTGGGCGGTTACGCGCAGGGCAAGGTCCGGACGCCGCTGGCGATGGACAGCTTTCCGGTCACGGCTTTGGTGAAGACGGCATCGCTGAACTCGATCGTTACCGACTCGTCACCCGGCATGACGGCCTATGTGCTGGGCAACAAGAACGACAACAACGAAGAGGGCGTGTTCCCCGACGACACGCTGGACGCCTTCGACAACCCGCGCATCGAATACCTGAGCGAACTGCTGCACCGCACCCAGGGCAAGGCCCTCGGCATCGTCACCACCGCCGATGTCTTCGATTCGACCCCGGCGGGCAACGCAGTCCACACCAGCAGCCGCGGCGCCGGCACCGGCATCGTCGACCAGTTCCTGGACGACCACGGCCTGACCGGGCTGGCGGTGCTGATGGGTGGTGGTCGCAAGTGGTTCCTGCCGTCGACCGAGCCCGGCTCGGCGCGCGGCGATCGCAGCGATTACGCGTTGGCTGCCGACGTGCCGCACACCGCTGAACTCGCCCGTGCCTGGGGCGCAGCGCCCGGTGCGGTCGACAAGGACCGTGACCTGCTGGCCGACTTCCAGCGCGCTGGCTTCGGCTATGCCCCCGACAAGACCGCGCTGGACGCTTTCGACCCGCAGCGCAATGAACGGCTGCTGGGCCTGTTCGCGCTCGGCAACATGAACGTGGCACTGGACAAGATCAACGGCCGGCGCGGTCTGAAGACCGGCATCAACGGCAGCGTGGTTGATGACTACGGTTTCCCAGACCAGCCGATGCTCGACGAGATGGCGACCAAGGCGCTGGCTGTGCTGTCGCGCAAGCCAAATGGCTTCGTGTTGATGGTGGAAGGCGCCTCGATCGACAAGCAGGCGCATGCCATGGACAGTGAGCGCTGGTTGCTCGACCTGCTGGAGTTCGACCGCGCGGTCAAGGTGGCGCAGGACTTCGCGGCGCGCGACAACCACACGCTGGTGATCGTCACCGCCGACCATGAAACCGGGGGCACCGCGGTCCTCGGCGCATCACGCGTCACCGATGTGCAGCTGCGCGACCAGGCTGCCAAGGGCGGCAAAGAGAATCTGCGCGACCCGGTGGTGGGCATTTATGAACGCGCTGGCTTCCCGCGCTACACGCTGGCGGCCGACGGCTACCCGCAGAACACCGACATCGACCGCAAGCTGCTGATCGGCTACGGCGCCAATGCCGACCGCTCCGAAGGCTGGCGCACCCACCCGCGACCGCTGCGCGACGGGCAGCAACCGTTTGCGAAGCAGGAGCCGATGAACAGCTACCCCGGCAACCCGCTGGTGCGCGACAAGGAAGGCGGCTATCTCGTCACCGGCCAGGTGCCGGGGACCAACTCGGCGCACACCGGAACCGACGTACCGCTGTCGGCTTTCGGCCCGGGTGCCTGGTCTTTCACCGGCGTGATCGACAACACCGATGTGTTCTTCAAGCTGGCGCAAGCCGCACTCGGCGGGGTGGTGTTGCCACCCGGACTGATCGCCGACCTGCAGTCGCAGTCGCAGACAAAGCCGCAACCGGCAGCCACCCGCAAGACCATTCCGCGGCCGCCTCGCGCGACCACACGACAGTAAAACCGAGCCGCGAAGCAACCATGTCCAACCGCCTGACACAGATCGCCACCCGCACCGGCGACGACGGCAGCACCGGCCTCGGCGACGGCTCCCGAGTGCCCAAGCACCACCTGCGCGTGGCAGCAATGGGCGACGTCGACGAGCTGAATTCCGGCATCGGAGTGCTGCTGGCAGAACCGCTGCCCGACGCGGTGCGCGAGTTGCTGGTGGTGGTCCAGCACGAACTCTTCAACCTGGGCGGCGAGTTGTCGATTCCCGGTTTCACGCTGCTGAAGGCCGAAGCGGTGTTGCGACTGGATGAAGCATTGGCCGAACACAACGCCGCATTGCCGCGCCTGAAGGAGTTCATTCTGCCCGCCGGCACGCGCAGCGCGGCACTGGCGCATGTGGGCCGCACCGTGGCACGCCGGGCCGAGCGGGCGGTGGTGGCGCTGGCTGCAGCAGAGCCTGTCAACGAAGCACCGCGCCAGTACCTGAACCGCTTGAGCGATCTGCTGTTCGTGTTGGCGCGGGTGTTGAACCGCGCCAACCTGGATGGGCTTGGCGGCGACGACGTCTACTGGCGCAGCGAAAAACTGGCGCGCGCCGACGGCTGAGGGCCCGACCCACAACTGCCCTTCGGCCGACATACAGTCGCCGCATGGACCGTCTGGCCGGATTGGCGCTCTTCGTTCGGGTCGTCGAGACCGGCAGCTTCAGCAAGGCCGCCGACGATCTCGGCATCGCCCAGCCCACTGCCACCAAGGCCGTGGCCGCGATCGAGCAGCGCCTGGGTGCGCGGCTGCTGCACCGCTCAACCCGCGGCATCACGCCCACCGAAGTCGGCGCGCTGTACTACGAAACGTGCAAGCGCATCTCTCGCGATGTCGAAGACGCCGAGAACCTGGCCACGCTGCTGCAGAGCGGAGTCGGTGGGCGCATCCGCATCAGCACCTCATTGACCTTCGGCCACTGCGTGATGGTGCCGCTGGCGCTGCGCTACATGCAGGCGCACCCCGATGTGGGCATCGACCTGGCCTTCGACGACCGCCATGTCAATCTGGTGGAGCAGGGGGTCGATCTGGCGGTGCGCATGGGTCGGCTTGCCGACTCCACATTGGGGTCCCGCCACCTCGGCATCAACCCCTGGGTGATGGTCGGCTCGCCGGCCTATCTGGACCAGCACGCCGCGCCACGCCAGCCGGCGGACCTGGCCGCGCACCAGAGCGTGATCTACAGCAGCGTGCAGGGTGACGACCGCTGGAGCTTCACCGGCCCCGGTGGGGGCGACGTTTCGGTAGCGGTGGCCGGC
>JBDSMV010000029.1:0-4836 GCA_039915715.1 Rubrivivax sp.
ACGCGTAGACGGCGCTGACGACGTCGCCGGCGTAGCGTTGCCACCAGCTCTTTTGCAGTTCGCGCCGGTAGTCGTCATCGGCCAGGGTCTGCCAGGTTGCGCGGTCGCCGAGCTTCAGTTTGTCGTCCAGCAGCCCGGCCTGCAGTTGCAGAAAGCCGGGCATCAGCGCCATCAGTTGACGCGCCTTCCTGTTTGCAAACGGCGACCCCATTGTGGCCAGCGCGTTGCCGAAGGTGTCGTCGCCCGACAGCACCTGCATCGGCGCCCACGAGCCGCCGTTCGGCGTGCCCAGCATCAGCAGCCGTGCCTCGGGGTGGGCCATCAGGTCGCGCCAGGTGTCGGGGTCCACCAGCTGCATGGTGCGAGCCAGCAGCCCGCCCATCGAGTGGGCGAGGATGCGCACCGGCTGCCGCGTTTCGGTGCGGGCGTCCAGCGCCTCGCGCACGCGCTTGGCCAGCCGTGCCGCTTCTTCCTCGAGCGGGCGCCGCCAGTCGTAGCCGAAGGGGATGACCTCGTGCGACGCGTCGAGGAAAGCAGTGAGGTCGCTGTACACCATGCCGATGGGTCCATCGTCGAGCACGGTGTCAGCGTCGTTTGGCTGGTAGGCCAGCCGCGTGAAGCCACCGATCAACCGCGGGCTGAGCCAGATTCGGTCACCGGCCTGCTTCAGGTTGGTGCCGAGGATGCCCGGCAGCACGAAGACCGCGGGCTTTTGCGGGTCGGGCTTGCTGGCGCTGGCCTCGCCGAACAGACCGCGCTGCCCGCGCTGGCCACTCGAGTCATCGCCGGCCCACGACAGCGGGCCGATCGGGCGAAAGCCCACCGGTTGCGCTTCGGTCAGCGCGCTGACGACGGCGTTGGCGGTCTTGTCGTTGGCGAAGTAGGCGAAGTGGGTGACGCCGCTGCCCTGGTCGAGCAGGAAGCTCGCACCGCCGGCGCGCTGCGCGCCGCCGTACATCGAGCGGGTGTGCACGACGATGTCATTGTCGGTCCAGTAGTAGGCGTCGGCCAGCAGCACCTTGAGCCAGCTGCCGAGCGTGCTGCCATGCTGCAGATCGCCGGCGATGACGCGCAAGTCGCCGGGAATGCTCTGCGGGGCGGCGTTGAGCCAGTTGACCAGTGGCGTGCCCGGCATCATCGCGGCCAGACCGGGGATCTCCGAGGGGTCGGCACGGCGGCGTGCGACCTCGCCGACGAAGTCGACGAACGCCGGCAGAACCGGCACGCCGGCCACTTCCAGGGTCCACTTCAGCACCGAGACGTAGGCATCGAGCCGCTTCGAAGCGAGCAGCGTGCCGCGTGCCGGGCAGGCGACGCGCACCACGCGCTCGACCTTCACCTGCTTGGCATGCATCAGCGCCGCCAGCTGCACCAGTTCTTCGCGCTGGCCAGCGTAAGCCGCATCGGCGAAGAAATCGAGGTCGGTCGGACCGATGCCGGCTTGCCCGGCCAGACGCGCCAGCACTTCGGCCACCAGGCCACCGCGCGAATGCGAAACCAGGTGCAGGCGGGCGCCGTCGGGCAGCGCGTCGACCAGCGTGCGGGCGTTGGCGATCGGGCTTGCGCCGAGCGTCGGGTGGTCCAGCGCATAGACGCGGTCGTCATAGGCTTTGAACAGCCGCGCGACGTTGCCCGGGTGCTGCTGCCATAGCTTTTCGAAGGTGCTGTGGGTGTCGACGAAGGTGCCGTGCAGCAGCACGAGCATCGGTCCGGTGGCGGCGGGTACCCGGTCGAGGCGGGTGCCACTGTCCTTCAGCTTGTCCAGCTTGTCGGGCCGCAGTGCGTAGACGCCAGCCGTGACCTGACCGTCCACACGCTGGACGATTCGCCCGGCTGCGAAATCGGCACCTTTGTCCTTGAACAAGCCGGTGATCACCTGAAAGGCCGAAACCACCACGCGGCCGACGTCGGACAAGTCGCGCGCGACTTCGTCAGCCGCGCCGACACCGGCGCCCGGCCACTGCAGTTGCACCTGCACCGCGACGTCGTCGCCGGCCTGGCCACGCTGTGGAATACCGGCACCGTTGACGAGGTCGCGCGCGGTGGCAGGGTGCAGCAGAAGCACGGGGCCGTTTTCGATGTGCAACGCGACGATGTCTTCGCCCGGCACGGCCGTGACGCGCACCGGCGCACCACCGTCACGCAGCGTTCCGACGCGCACCGACGCCTTGACCTGGCCCGGCAATGCAGGCGGCTGCGGCTGACCCCCCGCGGCCCCGCGCGAGGCTGCGGTGGTCAGCGGGCCACTTTGCCCGGTAACGCTGAAAGTGATGGGCAGATTGTCGTCGTGGGCCATGGACCTGTCTCCTCATCGGGGTGCCTAGCATCAAGCCAAATGCCGTGGCAATCAAGTCGGGTCGCCAGCAGGATCCGAAGCACGCCAGACCGGGCGCCGAACACGGCTGCCTTCGCCCCGCTTATCGCCAGCCAGCCCGGCCCGGGCACCGGCACCATCGAAGGGCCTGCTGATCGATCTGGTCGGCAGGCCTTTTCAGTTTCAGCAGCGCCGCACCCGCGGTTGCCGACGCCATGGCCGACAACGCCCAAGACCGCCAGCTACCCGCAACCCAACGCCGCATCGACCAAGCGCGCAAGGACGGGCAGGTGGCACGGTCGCGTGACCTGGGCCACTTCGGCGCCATCGTCGCGCTGCTGGCGGCGCTGACGCCGAAAGTCGCCGACTGGCTCAAGGGTCTGCTGGCCGACGGCCTGCGATTCGATGCCGTGGTGGTGGGCAGCCCGCATTCGATGTTCGACCGCCTGCACAACCTGGGCCTGCAGGCGCTGGTGGTGTTGGTGCCGCTGTTTGCGGTGATGGCGGGGGTGGCGCTGGCCGCCAGCCTGCTGGCGGGCGGCTGGAACCTGACGTGGAAGCCGCTGCAACCCGACTTCGGCAAGTTCAACCCGGTGAAGGGCGCAATCAAGCTGCTGTCACCGCAGCAATTGATCAACACGCTCAAGTCTTGCTTGCTGGCGTTGCTGCTGGGTGGCACGGCGGGGTGGTATTTGTGGGCGCACTGGAAGCAACTGGCCGACTTGCTGTCGATGCCGTTGAACGCCGCGCTGGCAGCTGGCGGGGACATGGTGCTGCAGGGCCTGCTGCTGTTGTGCGGGCTGCTGGCCGCATTCGCGCTGGTCGACGTGCCGCTGCAGCGCGTGCAGCTGGCCAAGCGGCTGCGCATGAGCCTGGTCGAAGTCAAAAAGGAACACAAGGAAGCCGAAGGCAACGCCGAAACCAAGGGCCGCATGAAGGCCCGCATGCGCGAGCTGTCGAACCGGCGCATGTTCGCTGCGGTGCCGCTGGCAGACCTGGTGGTGATGAACCCGAGCCACTATGCGGTGGCGCTGAAGTACGACGAGTCGAAGATGGCCGCGCCGCGGGTGGTCGCCAAGGGTGCCGACCTGGTGGCGATGCGCATCCGCGACCTGGCGCGTGAATCGAAGGTGCCGGTGCTGCAGGCGCCACCGCTGGCGCGTGCGCTCTACGCCCACACCGAGATCGATCAGGAAGTGCCGGCACGGCTGTTCTCAGCCGTGGCGCAGGTGCTGGCCTGGGTCTACCAGCTGCGGGATGCGATGGCGGCGGGGCAGACGCTGAATGCCGATGCACCGGTGCCCGACGTGCCGGCCGACCTGGATCCGTTGAACGAGTTGGCAATTTGACCTGGCCTGCACGCAAACTTATGCAGCGCTGATGGCGACCGCTCGCGCCGCTGGATCGGCCATCGCCACGGCCGATGGGACCATCGCGGCTATCGCAGCAGCCAATGGGTTCGCTGTCGCCAGCCGAGACACCCCCCCTTTTGAGGCGGCAGGCACGGCTGTCATCAACCCTCGGCAGGCGTGATCGTGCGCAAACGCGCACCCACCAAGAAGCCTTCGTAGCGGTCACGGCCACTGCGCACTTCACGGCAAAGTCGCAGTGCGCATGCGACTGAACACCCGCAGATTCCACCCGCTTATCGGGCTCAAGTCCGCGGGGCGACGCGGCACGATGGCAAGGCCCTCCGGTGACACCGATCGGAGGACCCTTTTGCTGCTCCCCGCACTTGCCCCTCGCGCGGCCGCCGCCGCGTCGCCCTTGCTGCCATGGCTCACCCGCACCGCTTTCGTCCGCACCTGACTCCGAACGCTGAGCAACGGTGCCAGAGCAACGCCGCATGAATCCGCTGATCGCCCGCATCAACGCCACACTCGGCCCGCACGCCGGCTCGGTCAAGGCACTGGTGCTGCCCGCCTTTGTCGTGATGATGCTGGCGATGATGGTGCTGCCGCTGCCGCCCTTCGTGCTCGACCTGCTGTTCACTTTCAACATCGCGCTGGCGCTGACGGTGATGATGGTGTCGGCGCAGATGGTCAAGCCGCTGGACTTCGCGGCCCTGCCCACCGTGCTGCTGGTGACGACGCTGCTGCGGCTGTCGCTGAATGTGGCGTCGACGCGCGTGGTGCTGATGCAGGGCCACACCGGTCCGGGTGCAGCCGGCGATGTGATCCATGCCTTCGGCGACTTCCTGATCGGTGGCAACTTCGCGGTCGGCCTGATCGTGTTCGCGATCCTGGTCGTCATCAACTTCGTGGTCGTCACCAAGGGCGCAGAACGCATCGCCGAAGTCGGCGCGCGCTTTGCGTTGGACGCGATGCCCGGCAAGCAGATGGCGATCGACGCCGACCTCAACGCCGGGTTGATCGACGAGAAGATGGCCCGCGCGCGCCGCTCGGAGGTGGCCGAGGAAGCCGACTTCTTCGGCAGCATGGACGGTGCCAGCAAGTTCGTGCGCGGCGATGCGATGGCGGGCCTCTTGATCCTGTTCATCACCATCGTCGGCGGCTTCGTGA
>JBDSMV010000058.1:0-12624 GCA_039915715.1 Rubrivivax sp.
CCTGCGTCTCGCCCCTCGTGGCGGTGAGCCGGCGCTGAACCTGCTCAGGTTTTGTTGGCGTACAGGTACGGGTTGAGCGTTGGGTCGTTGTACATCTTGAACTGGCGGTAGATGCGCCAGAATGCGCCGCCCCGGGCGCTGGCCGCAAGCAGCGTTTCGAGGCAACGCGCGAGGTCCGCGCGCTGCACGTCGAGGCGCGCCAGTTTTTCGCGGCAGGTCGCCAAATGCGCGTCGCTGGCGTCCTTGCGCTGCGTTTGCGCGTCCATGTGGAAGCGCTTCAGCGAAAGAATCGACAGGCGGTCGATCATCGCGCCAGCGGTCTCCGAGTTGTGCCAGGCGTTGTCGACAGGGCGCACGTCGGCGAGGCGCGCGAGGAGGGTTTCGTCGATACGCTCGATGGCGTCGTTGCGGCGCTGGTTGTAGCCGTCGATGGCGCGCTTGTTGGCGGCGATCTCGGCGTCGGCCACCGTGGTGCGCCGCGCCAGGTCTTCTTCGGCCCACAGCAGGCTGTTGAAGCGGTGGTTGGCCTGCACCCACTGCCAGAGCCCATCGTCGGCGGCTGCAGGCTGCTGAAGAGGCCAGCCGGTGATGGCGAACAAGCCGTCGTGCAAGGCCACGATGCGGGCGGCCGAAGGCAGGTGCAGGGAGTCGGAAGTCATCGGGTCGGCAGGCAGAATGAGGATCGATTATCGGCGCCGCCCTGCTGCCACAGGCGCGTGTGCCGGCGGCGCCAGTTCCACCGAGATGAATCCGCGTTTCCTTGAACGCCCCAACTTGAACGCCCTCCCTTGACTGCGTCTCCTGCCCGCCCCGGCCCGCTGATCGTGCGACTGCGCAACTGGGTCGGCGATGTCACGCTCGGGGTGCCGATGCTGCAACGCCTGCACGATGCCGGCTACGGGCTGCAGCTGGTGGGAAAACGCTGGGCGTCCGACCTGCTGGCGGGTCAGGGCTGGCCGGTGCACGTGCTGCCCGCCACGCTGCGCGAACGGGTGGCGCTGCTGCGCAGGTTGCGTGCCGATGCCGTGGCCGCCGACGGTGGCTTCGACCGCCGCGTCAACGCCCTGTGTCTGCCGTTTTCGTTTTCGAGTGCATTGGAGTTCAGGCTCGCCGGTCTGCGTGCCCTCGGCCACGCGCATGAAGGCCGCAGCCCGCTGCTGGCGCAACGCGTACCGCGGCCGGCCAGCGGACACGAACTGGCGGTGTATTGGGGGCTGGGCAGCGCCTTGCTGCAGCAATCCGCGCCGCTGCCGTCCGCCATCGGCCTGCGGGTCGCCGCTCGCCACCGCGAAGCCGCGGCCGCGCTGCGTGCCCAGCATGGCATTGCGGCCGACGCCATTCACGTGTGCCCCTTTGCCGGCGGCACCTTCGCCAAGCTGGACAAGTCATGGCCCGAATTTGCCGCGTTTGTCAGCCAACGTTTGCCGGCCTACGGGCGCGACATCGTGGTCTGCCCCGGGCCGGGCGAAGAGGCCGTCGCGCAGCAGCACTTCAGCTCGGCCAAGGTGCTGACCGGCGTCGGCCTGGGCACCTATGCCGCGCTGCTGGCCGACGCGGCGGTGATGGTGGCCAACGACACCGGCCCGGGTCACCTGGCTGCCGCTGTCGGTGCGCCATTGGTGTCGGTGCTGGGGCCCACCGATGCGGCGCAGTGGGGCGCATGGGGGGCGACGGTCCGATTGGTCCAGGGCAGCGATGGCTGGCCGGACGCGGATGCGGTGGCGTCAGCCGTCGGGCGTGCGCTGAGTGACCGAGAGCGCTCGGACCGCCCGGCCTGACGCCTGACCGCGGTAGCGGGGATTTCGGCTTGCCGTCTGCCGAGCATCCCGGACCTTTGCCAAAGCCACATCCTGCGTCGCTCCCCCGTCCGAGCGCCCCCCATGGGGTGCACTCGCCGAGCACCGGCACGGGTGACAGACGGGTCGCGGGTGTGTCGACAGAATTTGTTCCAGCCCGCAACAAACGCCTTCAACACCGACGGCACTGCAGGCTGCAACTCACCCTCAACCGCACCTGGAGATCACCATGATTCGTCAACTCTTCGCTACCCTGCTCGCCGTGCTGGCACTCAATGCCTTCGCTGCCGTCGACGCCAACCAGGCCACCCGCGCCGACCTCGAAACCGTCAAGGGCATCGGACCCGGCCTCTCAGGCAAGATTCTTGACGCCCGCAAAACCGGCGGTTTCAAGAACTGGGACGACCTGGTGGAACGCGTCGGCGGCATTGGCCCGCGCAGCGCCACCAAGCTTTCGCAAGGCGGTCTGACCGTGGCTGGCAACGGCTTCGATGGCGCCAGCGCCAGCCCGAGCGCGGCGAAATCCGGCAAGGCCATCGGCAACCGCAAGGACAAGGCTGCCGGCGCCCCTGATGCCACAACGCCTGCCAAGGCCGGCGCAAAACCCGCCGTCAGGACCGGAAAGGCGGCGCTGTCGCCCAACTGAGCAGAGACACGGCCGGCAAAGCTTCAGTGGCGGCCGTGACCGCGCCCCGACCCCCGGTGGTCGTGGTCGTGGTCTCTGCCCTCTCTGCCCTCTCTGCCCTCTCTGCCGTCTCGGGGGTGCCAATCACGCCCGGGTCCGCGTTCGCGGTACCAGTCGTCGCGAACGAAGTACACCGGTGTGCCACAAGCCCCGTAGTGGGCGCAGTGCTTGCTCCAGTGCTTGCGGTGGCCGGGCGGCACCCACAGGTAGACCGGTTGCACCACGGGCGCCGCTCGACGGTCCCTGTACGCAGGCTGCCGCACGATCACCGGCTGCTGCACCACCACGACCGGCTGGGGAAAGCGGCCGATGTCTACACGTCCGTAAACCCCGGGCTGGCTGATCTGAACCGATACGCCGACGTCGGCAGCGTGGGCCGCAGGCGCCGCTGCTGCAAGGGCCAGCAGGGCGAGCGCGGTCAGTCTGAAACTAGAAAGTGTCATGGTCACTCCGTGTCGTTGCGTTCCAGTTGAACGCACAACCACGGCGTTCGGATGTCCTGCAACCGCCCACTTCACCCAGCTTTTCAGTCGTAAACGATCGTTGCACTGCCACCCTGCGCGGCACTGCGCCAGCGCCCCAGCGCTTCGTCGCAGGGCCAGAAGCGGGCGTCGTCGCCCAGGTCGATGTCGGCGCTGGCTTCACGGCGCCGCAGCTTCAGCCGCACCAGCAGGCCCTGTACCAGGTCCCCGGCTTCGGTGAGTTCCCGCCGCGCCGGCCACAGTTGCAGCACATCGGCCACCGGCGGCGGCGAGCCGTTGACCTCCACCGACAGGTAGCGGCCGAAACGCGCACGGGCCGCCGGCAGATCCCAGACCTGCGACACCGCCAGCCGCAGGCCACCCGAGAAGCGGTCCGGCTGCAGCCGACCCTGCACGATCAGCAGTTGGTCTTCGACTGCGAGTTCACGGCGCTCGGCAAACAATTCGTCAGGCGCCACCGCCTCGATCGCCTCGCTGCCATCGTCGAGCTTGAAGATCAGCACCTTGCCGCGCTGGCCGTTGACACTGCGCGGGTCGGTGACGATGCCGGCCAGCAGCTGCGGCTCCCGGCTGTCGACCAGGTTCGCGATCTCGGTGCGCGCGAACCGCCGCACCTCGTCGCGACAGGCATCGAACAGGTGGCCGGAAAGATAGAAACCGAGCGCCGACTTCTCCTGCACCAGCCGTTCACGCACATCCCACGGCGCGGTGTGCACCAGGGCCGGCTCCTGCGTGCTGCTGCCGTGGGCATCACCGAAGTCGAACAGGCCGCCTTGTAGCGCGTTGGCTTCCTGGGTTTCGGCCCAGTCAAAAGCCAGTCCCACGCTCGCCAGTAATGACGAACGGTCGGGCGGCGCCCCGGCAGCCTGCGGCGGGGCCAGGCGGTCGAAAGCACCAGCTTTGACCAGTGCTTCGACCGCACGTTTGTTGACGGCTCGGCGGTCGACCCGCGCACAAAAATCGAACAGGCTGCGGAACGGCCCGCCACCCGCGCCTTCCTTGGCGCCCTCGCCTTCGCGCGCCGCGACGATGGCTTCGATCGCGCCCTGCCCGGTGCCCTTGATGGCCGCCAACCCGTAGCGCACGCTGCGGTCGGTGATCGGCCCGAAACGGCTGACCCCGCGGTTGATGTCGGGCGCCTCGAACGTGATGTCGAACTGCTTGGCGTCGTTCAGCAGCCCCTTCAGCTTGTCGGTGTTGTCGGCCTCGACCGTCATGTTCGCGGCATAGAACTCGGCTGAGCAGTGAACCTTGATCCAGGCCGTGTGGTACGCCAGCAATGCATAGGCGGCGGCATGGCTCTTGTTGAAGCCATAGCCAGCGAACTTCTCCATCAGGTCGAAGACCTCGTCGGCCTTGACCGCGCCGATGCCCTGGCGGCCGGCGCCATCACGGAAGACGGCGCGCTGGGTGGCCATCTCTTCGGCCTTCTTCTTGCCCATCGCGCGGCGCAGCAGGTCGGCACCGCCCAAGGTGTAGCCGCCCAGCAGTTGGGCAGCCTGCATCACCTGCTCCTGGTAGACCATCACGCCGTAGGTTTCGCCGAGCACGGTTTCCAGCAGCGGGTGCGGATAGACCACGGGCTCGCGGCCATGCTTGCGCGCGCAGAAGCTCGGGATGTTCTCCATCGGCCCCGGCCGGTACATGGCCACGAGCGCGATCAGGTCCTCGAAGCGGCTCGGCCGTGCATCGCGCAACATCCCCTGCATGCCGCGGCTCTCGAACTGGAACACCGCTTCGGTGTGCCCATCTGCGAACAGCTTGTAGACCCGCGCGTCGTCCAGCGGCAGGGTCTCGTAATCGAAGTGTTCGCGTCCGGCGCGGCGCGCGCGGATAAAGGTCTTCGCCAGCTCCAGGATCGTCAGCGTGGCCAGACCCAGGAAGTCGAACTTGACGAGCCCGATGGACTCCACGTCGTCCTTGTCGTACTGGCTGACCGCGCTGTCGCTGCCCGGCGGCTGGTACAGCGGGCAGAAGTCGGTGATCTTGCCGGGGGCGATCAGGACCCCGCCGGCATGCATCCCGATGTTGCGGACCAGCCCTTCGACCCGCGTGGCCAGGCTCAGCAGCTCGGCCACCTCTTCTTCGGCGGCTTCGCGCTGCTCGAGTTCGGGCACTTCCTTGCGCACATAGATCAGCCCCGGGTCGGGCTGCTCGGGCGGCAGCGGCAGTGGCGCCAGCGTGTAGGTCTTGCCGGGCAACCCCGGCACCAGCTTGGCGATGCTGTCGACATGGCCATACCCCATCCCCAGCACACGGCCCACATCGCGCAGCGCGGCCTTGCTGGCCATGGTGCCGAAGGTGACGATCTGGCTCACCGCCTCACGGCCGTATTTCGCTTTGACGTAATCGATCACGCGGTCGCGGTTGGCCTGGCAGAAGTCGATGTCGAAGTCGGGCATCGACACCCGTTCGGGGTTCAGGAAACGCTCGAACAACAGTTGGTATTGCAGCGGGTCCAGGTCGGTGATGTAAAGCGAATACGCCACCAGCGACCCGGCACCCGAACCGCGCCCCGGCCCCACCGGGCAGCCGTTGTTTTTGGCCCAGACGATGAAGTCCGAGACAATCAGGAAATAGCCCGGGAAGTCCATCGAGACGATGGTGTCGAGTTCGAACGCGAGCCGCTCGCGGTAGCGCGGGGCTTCGGCTTCGCGCCGGGTCGCATCGGGGTACAGCGCCTGCAGGCGACGCACCAGCCCGGCTTCGGACTGTCGCCTGAAGTAGTCGGCGATCGGCAAGCCGTCAGGGGTTGGAAAGGCGGGCAGCTGCGGCTTGCCCAGCACCAGTTGCAGGTTGCAGCGCTGCGCAATCTGCACCGTGTTGGCCAGTGCCGACGGCACATCGGAGAACAGCGCCTGCATCTGCGCGGCGCTCTTGAAGTGCTGGTCAGGCGTGAAGCGGCGCAAGCGCCGCGGGTTGGCGAGCGTTTCGCCATCGGCCACGCAGACCCGGGCTTCGTGGGCATCGAAATCGGCGGCTTCCAGAAACTGCACCGGGTGCGTGGCCACCACCGGCAGTCCGAGCTTCGATGCCAGCACCACCGCCGCCCGCACATGGGCTTCGTTGGTGGGCAGCCCCGCACGCTGCAGCTCCAGATAGAAGCGCCCTTCGAACAGCCCCGACAAGCCCTGCGCCAGCAGCGTCGCGCGGTCGTTGTCGCCTGCCAGCAAGGCACTGCCGACCGCGCCCGGGTCGGCACCTGACAGCACGATCAGGCCCTGGCTGCGATCGGCCAGCCACGACCACTTGACCCACGACTGCGAGCGCTGCGCGTTCTCGACCCAGCCGCGCGCGATCAGATCGCACAGGTTCAGGTAGCCCTGCTGGTTCTGCGCCAGCAGCACCAGGCGGCTCGGCTGCTTGTCGGCCCCGGCGATGGCTTGCAGCGAGGCGGGCAAATCGACCGCGCCCTGAAGCGGCTCCATCACGACATCGGCGCCGATGATCGGCTTGACACCGGCCTTGCGGCAGGCGCTGTAGAACTTGACCGTGCCGAACAGGTTGCCGAGGTCGGTGATGGCCAGCGCCGGTTGGCCATCGGCGCGAGCGGCCGCCGCAGCCGCGTCGATGCGCAGCATGCCGTCGACGACGGAGTACTCGGTGTGTATGCGAAGGTGAACGAAGGACATGGTGGTCTTGATTATCGGCCGCAGCCTCTGCTCGCCGGTCGATTCGGCAGCTGCCTAGAATCGCGCCCGTGTCGTCGGTGCTGGTGATTGCGGGTTATCGGTTCGTCGATCTCGACGACGGCCCGGCGCTGCGCAGCCGACTGCACCACGACGCCCTCCACGCAGACCTCAAGGGCACCGTGCTGATCGCCCCCGAAGGGATCAACCTGAGCCTGGCGGGGGCGCCCACCGTGGTCGACACCTGGCTTGCAGCGCTGCAGCAAGACCCGCGGTTTGCGGCACTGACCGTGCACCGGCACCACACCCCCGCCGTGCCTTTCAAGCGCCTGCGGGTCAAGCTCAAGCCCGAAATCATCCGCATGGACCAACCGGTCGTGCGACCGCGTGACCACCGAGCCCCGGCGGTCGATGCGGCCACGCTGCAGCACTGGCTCGACCGCGGGCATTGCGACGCCGGCCGACCGGTGGTGATGCTGGACACGCGCAACGCCTTCGAGGTCGACGCCGGTGCGTTCAGCGGTGCGATCGACTGGCGCCTGTCGCGCTTCAGCGATTTCCCGGCTGCGCTGGCAGCGCACCGCGACAGCCTGCAGGACAAGACCGTCGTCAGCTACTGCACCGGCGGCATCCGCTGTGAGAAAGCGGCGTTGTGGATGCAGGCGCAGGGCATCGACGCGGTCTGGCAACTCGATGGCGGCATCCATGCCTGGTTGCGCCACACGAGCCGCAATGGCGATTTGACCTGCGAAGCGCCGGCGAGTCCCGCCATCTCGGAGGCGCACTGGCGCGGTCGCTGCTTCGTCTTCGACGAGCGCGTCAGCGTCGTCTGACGGGGATCTGATGGCCTGGCTGGTGCGCGCTTTCGGTGTGATGCTGATGCTGACCGCACTGGCGGTGGCGTTGTCGCGCGCACCCGATCGCCCGGTGCAGACCCTGGTGGCGCAATGGGCGCCGCCGCCGTCGGATTTCATCGACGTGAATGGCCAGACGGTCCACATCCGCGATGTCGGGCCGCGTGAAGATCCGACGCCGCTTCTGCTGATCCACGGCACCGGCTCCAGCCTGCACACCTGGGAGGGCTGGGCGCAGGTGCTCAAGTCGCAGCGCCGCGTGATCAGCTTCGACCTGCCGGGTTTCGGCCTGACCGGGCCCTTCAGTGGCCGCTATCCGCCCAACGACTACAGCGACAGCGCTTATGTGCGCTTCGTGCTCGACCTGATGGACACATTGGCCGTGCCGCGTGCGGTCATCGTGGGCCATTCGATGGGGGGCGAGATCGCATGGCAGCTTGCAGCGCAGGCGCCGCAGCGGGTGGCGGCGCTGGTGCTGGTCGATGCCGTGGGCCCGGCCTTCACCCCGCAGTCGGTGCCAATCGGTTTCAGGCTCGCGCGGGTTCCCGGGCTCAGCCGCATCACCGAATGGCTGTTGCCACGATCGGTCATCGCAGAGGGGCTGCAGGACGTGTACGGCGACCCGTCGAAGGTCACGCCCGAACTGATTGACCGCCACTTCGAATTGCTGCTGCGTGAGGGCAATCGCCATGCGCTGGGATTGAGGCTGCAACAGCAGCGTCTCGACGGCGCCGAAGTCGACCGCATCGCCGCGCTGACGCTGCCGACCTTGATCCTGTGGGGCAGCCGCGACCGGCTGGTGCCGCCGGAAGTCGGCGAGAAATTCCAGCAATTGATCCAGGGCAGCCAGCGGGTGGAGTTCGACGGCCTGGGGCACCTGCCGCAAGAGGAAAACCCGGGGCGCAGCGTCGAGCCGGTCAAAGCCTTCCTGGGCTGGAAGTAGGCGCGAACGGCCTCAGCGAATCACCAGCCGCGGTGCGCCGGCCGGGGCTTGCACCACCTGCCCCACCGCCGCCGCACCCAGAAATCCGTGGCGCTTGAAGACATCGAGCACCGCGCCCACGGCCCCCGGGTCGCAGGACACCAGCAGGCCGCCGCTGGTTTGCGGGTCTGACAGCAGCGCCTGGTCCTCGGCTGCAAAGCCGGCGGGCAATTCGATTTCGGAGCCGTAGCCCTGCCAGTTGCGGCCCGAAGCCCCGGTGACGAAACCCTGCTGCGCCAGCGCCCGCACATCGGCCAGCAGCGGCACCGAGGCCCAGTCGATCTGCACCTGCGCCTTGGCACCGCGCGCCATCTCCAACACATGGCCGGCGAGGCCGAAGCCGGTGACATCGGTCAGCGCATGCACATGCTCCATCTCCGACAGCTCGGGCCCCGGGGTGTTGAGCTGGGTGGTGTTGGCGATCATCTGCGCATAGCCGGTCTCGCTCAGCTTGCCTTGCTTGAGTGCCGCCGACATCACCCCCACGCCCAGCGGCTTGCCGAGCACCAGCACGTCACCCGCGCGGGCGTCGGCATTGCGCTTGACCCGCTTGGGGTGCACCAGACCCAGCGCCACCAGGCCGTAGATCGCTTCGACCGAATCGATGGTGTGGCCACCCGCGATCGGAATGCCGGCCGCGCGGCACACCGACGCGCCGCCTTCCAGCACCCGGCCGATGGTCTGCGTCGACAACACGTTGATCGGCATGCCCACCAGCGCCAGCGCCAGGATCGGCTTGCCGCCCATCGCATAGACATCGCTGATGGCATTGGTGGCGGCGATGCGGCCGAACTCGAACGGGTCGTCGACGATCGGCATGAAGAAATCGGTGGTGGCGATCAGCGCCTGCTCGTCGTTGAGCTGGTAGACCGCCGCGTCGTCGGCGGTCTCGATCCCCACCAGCAGTTCCTTCGGCACCGGGAAGCCGGCCGTGCCTTTGAGAATTTCGGACAGCACCCCCGGCGCGATCTTGCAACCGCAGCCGCCGCCATGCGAGAGCGACGTCAAGCGCGGTTCAGCAGCGGGCATGCCGGTGGTGGCGGATCGATCGGGTGCGTTCATGTCGGGGCTCCAGAGGCATGGGTGCGAAGCGTCTGCAGCAGGTGCAGCAACGCCGTGCGTTCGGTATCGGGGTGGAACAGGGTGCGACGAGCGTCGCATTGCGCCATCAGGCCGGTCAGCATAGCCGGGTCATCGCGGCACTGCGTCAACAGCGCGGCCAACGCCGTCGCATCGCCAGGCTCGAAGGTGCCGGCGTAGTCCGACCCAAGGAGCCCCATGTTGCCGTCGATGCGCGATGCCAGCACCGGCGTGCCGCTCATGATGGATTCGATCACCACATGCGCGCCGCCTTCCATGCGGCTCGCATGCACCAGCACATGAGCCGCCTGGATGCTGCGGCGGGTTTGGCCATGTGGCACTTCACCGAGCCAGTGGTAAGTGCCCGTGTCAGCAGCCAGGGCCCGCGCCTCGGCCGCCAGTTGCGGGTCGAGACCGGCGCCGATGTGGTCCAGCAGGATGTCGGGCCGGCCCTGCAGCAACCGCGCGGCATCGAAGTAGGTCCGCGGCGATTTCTCGTCGCGCAGATGGCCCACCATCAGGGCCCGCAACGCGTCGGTCGGCTTCGTCAGACTTCTGCGGGGCGGGGCCGACTGCAGGCAGATGTGGCCCTTGGCCTGCACCGCCAGTGGCAACCGCTGCAGGCCCAGCTGGTTCAACACCACCAGGCAGTCGGCCAAGTCGAGCGAGCGTTTGGCGTCGGCATCGGTGTCGATGTCGCGATACAGGTCGGTGCCGGTCAGCACCACCACCAACGGGCGTCGCGGATGCACGCGGTGCCAAGCCTGGATCGATGCCGCCGAGCGCCGTGCATGCAGCGCCACCATCAGGTCTTCATCGCCGCGTTCCCAGGCCGTGCAGAGCCGCACCCGATAATCGCCACCCAGCATCCGCGCCCAGCGCCGGGCGGTTTGCGAGTTGCCGTTGTTGGCTTCGGCGAGCGCCGGGGTGACTAGAGCGAGGTAGGGACGGTTCACCACGGGAGGGTAGCGCGAATGGGCAGCGGGGACCTTGCCGACGGTGACAGCGGTGATCTTGGCAGCCGGATCGACGACAGCGCTGCGGCCACCCCGTCGGAGCTGGCGCGCACCGCCGACGCCCACTGGCTTGCCGCAGCCCTGGCCGACAGCCGCGCGCAGACCCTGGCCACTTTCGCGGCGCTGCAGCAGGCGCTGGCCGCAACCGGGCGAGCCATTCCGGCGCTGGCGCAGTTCAACCCACCGCTGTGGGAGCTGGGGCACATCGGCTGGTTCCAGAGCCACTGGACCTCACGCAACCCGCAGCACGGCCGCGGCTGGGACGCCGACCCCGATGCGCCCCGCATGCCGGCACCGCATGCGCCCAGTGGGGCCGATGCCGACGCGCTGTACGACAGTTCCAACGTGCCGCATGCCACCCGCTTCGGCCTGCCGTTGCCCGATGCCGACGGCACACGGGCCGACCTGGCAGCGCAGCTCGATCGCACGCTGGCGATGTTGAACCACGCACCGCACGACGACCGCGCGCTGTACTTCCACCGCCTCGTGCTGCTGCACGAAGACATGCATCACGAGGCCGCGCTCTACATGGCCGACGCGCTCGACCTGGCGCTGCCGGGCGACGCGCTGCGCCTGACCGCCCTGCCGCCGCCGGGTCCGGCGTTGCGTTTCGGGCCCACACGATGGCGGCTCGGCAGCAGCGGTGGGGGTTTCGCCTTCGACAACGAATGGCCGGCGCATGCGGTCGATCTGGGCGCTTTCGCGATTGACGCTCAAGCGGTGCGCTGGGCCGAGTTCATGCCCTTTATCGAAACCGGTGGCTACGACGACCCGCGTTTTTGGTCGGCAGCCGGACGCGACTGGCTCGGCTCGCAAGCCAGAGCAGCGGGCGCCGAGCGCCTGCCGGCCGCCTTGCGCAAGGACGGGGATGGCCGCTGGCAGATGCGCGACCGCAGCCGTTGGCAGGCGTTGGATGCATCCCTGCCCGCCTGCCATCTGACGCACTTCGAAGCCGAAGCCTGGTGTGCCTGGGCCGGCCGCCGCCTGCCGACCGAAGCCGAGTGGGAGTGCGCCGCGCTGTCCTCGGCACCGACGGCGTTCCGCTGGGGTGATCTCTGGGAATGGACCGCGACCCCGTTCGTTCCCTACCCGGGCTTCATCGCGCATCCGTACCGCGATTACTCGGCGCCCTGGTTCGGCAGCCGCCCGGTGCTGAAAGGCGCCAGCTTTGCGACCTCTCCGCGCTTGCGCCACCCCCGCTATCGCAACTACTTCACACCCGAGCGGTGCGACATCCATGCCGGCTTCAGAAGCTGCGCACCCGATCGCGAAGCACCTGCCAGAGCACGCTGAGCAGGGCGGCCGAACCGATCACCGCGATTCAAACCGCCAGAAGCCGATAGGCGGCGCAACCCGCGTTCAGCGCGGCGCCTTTCCATAGCGAATCGACTGCACGGTGCCCGAGCGGATGTGCACCGTCGCCACCAGGTTGCCGGGGCCGCGTTCGTAGACCCATTGCTCGGTCAACTGGCAGGGCACCGCCGCCGCGGCGATGTCGCCTGGCACCAGGTTGCCGCTGTCGCCGTAGGTGACTGGCGCGCAGAAGCGGTCGGCCAGCAACGGCTGACCGCACTTGTAGAGCACCGACAAGCGGGTGTCGCCTTCGGCTGCGATGCCGCCCGAGCACTGCAGCGATTCGGCCTGGGCCCCGGTGCCGGAGCCGCACAGCCACAGCGCCAACGCCACCGACATGGACAGCTGCCTCCACGCGGGCAACCCCCTGCGCACCGCGAGCGCTGCCACCGGCGGCGCCGCGTGCTGCATCTCAGCCCGCCTCGGCCAGCATCACCGCATACCAGCCGGCACGGTCGGTCCAGGTGCGGACCTGGCGGAAGCCGGCGTCGTGCAGCAATCCTTCGAAGTCACTGCGCAGCCACTTGTAGGAGCTCTCGGTGTGGATGCTCTCGTCGGCGGCAAAGCGCCGTTCGCCACCGGGCCAACACACCGTCAACGCCTCACGCGCATGCAGGTGCATCTCGATGCGCGACTGCCCCGCGTCGAAAAGCGACGCATGGCGCCACTGGCGCAGGTCGAAGTCGGTGCCGACGAGCCGGTTCAGGTGCCGCAGCGCATTCAGATCGAACGCCGCAGTGACCCCCA
>JBDSMV010000110.1:0-7273 GCA_039915715.1 Rubrivivax sp.
GGTCATAGGCCTGCTGGTCGGTCAGCCTGACTGGGGTAGGCAGCGTCGGCTGCAGGGGGTTGAACGCGGGCCGGCTGGCGTACATCACGTCGCCGATGCCGATGTTCTTGCTGTAGGCCAGCATCGAATAGGCGCCGGCGCCCGAGTCGCGTTCGCCGACATCGATCACGCACACGTCTTCTGCCGCTTCGCCCAGGCGGCTCTTGGTGGTGCGGCAGTCCGGAGCGGTGGCGATGGTGGCGCGGTCGAAAAGCGCCCGCGTAACCCGCGACAGGTCGAAGTTGCGCGAGATCGCACCTTGGGGCTGCACCTGCATCAGGCGCTGCACGATGGGCTCGGCGCTGTCGCCCAGGATCGGAGTCAGCGCGCTCCGCACTGCGGCCCGCAGTTGGGCACGTGGGTCTTCCTGCGCCGACGCACCCAGCGGCAGCAGCGCGCCGAGGGCAGTGGCCGCAGCCAGGGCAAATGCCGCGAACGAAGCGGACCGGGTGCGCCCCGCGCGACGATGCAAGGAAATCGAGAAAATGCTCTTCATGATGAATTCCTGGTGAGTGACCTGCGTTCCTGCGCGCGCAGCATCACGAATGAATGGCGGTAGGGAGGGCCGATCAAACGGAATCAGCGCGAACAATGCAACGAGTGCTGGTGCTCGAATGGCGCTGCATTCATGGATTGAATGCGTTCTCTGACACCGGGTCGCAACCCGGGTAACCCATCCAGGCGTAATAGTTGCGGCCTGTGGGCGATCCGAAAGCACTCGAATTGTTGTAACGCTCGTTCAGGAGCCGGTTCAATGCATTGCCTGCAGTGGGCCCGACGGTCATTGCCGTGGGGCACTGGTCCTGACAGGTGCCGAACCAGTTGAACGGGTCGTAGCTCGCGCAACTGAAGCGGTTGGGCTTGTAGTGGCTCGTGACCCAGCCCTTCGCGGCTGACTGGATGTGGCCATTGAATGCGGCGTTCGAATAGTCACTGTTGAACGAAGAGCTGATCCACATCACCCCGTGGAAACCCATCATCACATGCAGTCCTTTGCTGGAGCCGCTCTTCTTCATCGCGACCCGCATGTCGCTGAAGTAGTTGTCATTGAGACTCAGGCACGAAGATGCCGCCAGGAAGCGCAGATTGCTGTCACCCAGGAAGGTGGTGCCGGCGTTGCCGCCCATCACCATGCCGCAGGTTCCGTACTCCCGGTTTCGCATCAGCGCGCCCCAGCGGTTGCCGGCGTCCCAACCGTGCGCCGCGATGATCGCCGCCTGCGGCCAGTCCGCATAGATGGTGTCCTTGCAGTTGGCGTTGAAGGTGGGATCGCAAAAGCGCCGCACGGTCATGTTGCCGTCGACGAACTGGCCGGTCTTCTGGTGGCCCACGCTGCCCATGCGGTCGTACCAGGCCTGCGCCATGCCCGGCCACGAACCGCGGTTGCTGTCGGTGTCGCCTGGCGCACAGTCACCGCCGCTCCAGTTGCCGATGGCGTACATGTCGACTTTCAAGGCCAATGCCGACGACAGCGCGGTTGTCAGCGCCAATCCCACCAGCAACTTCACCGGGGTGCGCAATGCGGTAGTGCGTGCGTTCATTTGATCTCCTCGATCCGTTCGGAATCCGTTCCTGCGAATGCCCTTGCGATGACTTTCGCGTGGGTGACAGTGGCGCCCGAATGGATCGGGCTCGGAACCGAGCGTTCGGATCGAGATGAGGTCGATGAAGAAACCTCTCAGAGAACAACGTGGCGTTTCGATCGCCGTCCGGTGAAATCGACATTAGAGCAACGGCGAGGTCACGTCAATGCAAATGGACGACTCAAACTAGGGGGTGCGGCGCTCCCATCGGGGGGTGCGTCCCGAATGTGAATTCGGCATTGCGAAGCCGCGCCAGCCATGGCAGGCTGGCAGTGCGACACCCACTCAGACTTCCGGTGGCGCCAAGTCCTGCGCGTAATCCACCAGCGCTTCCAGCAGTTCCTGCGCGCGGTCGTCGCCGCGCTCGATGGCGGCATCGGCCAACGCGTCGACCTGTTCGAACCATTGCGCAAGTGGTGTGGCGCCGCCGGCCCCGTGGTGCAGTTGCGCGACGCGGTGCGCGTGCCAACGGGCCTGCTCGTCTGCGCTGAGCGTCGACGGGTGATTGCGGGCGCGAAAGCGAAACAACATCTCTTGCAGACGCGCATCTTCGAAGGCCGGCTGCCGGGTCGCCAACTGATCCGGACTCAGTCGGCGCAAGCCCTGCAGCGTGCGCCGGTCGGCATCGCCGATGAAGCCGCCGTACAGGTCTTCGTCGACATCGGGTGCGGTGTCCGGTGGCGGGCGCTTGAAGACCGCCGGCCACAGAGGGGAGACCGCCGCGCCGACCGCCGCAGCCTGCGCGGCATGGCGTTCGGCTGCTGCCATGTCGATGCCCCAACGCTCGGCCGCTGCCCCCAGGGTGCGCAGGTTGCCGATCACCACCGGTGACTTGTTGACGTGAAGGGTCTTGATCGGCAACCGCAACTCGCCCTCTGGCAAGTCGGCTTGCCGGGTGAACAAGCGACGCCGCACCGTGTCGGCATCCAGCCCTTCGAGCGCGACCGGGTCGTGCGCCAGGTCCCAGACGATGACCTCGTTTCGGTTGGTCGGGTGCGGCGCCAGCGGCCACACCAGTGCCAGGCAGCCGCGCTCGACACCGTACATGCCCGAGAGGTGCACGAACGGGCGCCCGCTGCCGATCTGCGCCGTGACGCCGGCCTTGCTGCGCAGCCCCAGGCAAAAGTCCCACAACCGCGGCTGATGGGTCTTGACGAGCCGCGCCAGCGCCAGCGTGGCCCGCACATCGGACAAGGCGTCGTGGGCGCTGTCGTGCGCGAGCCCGTTCGCAGCCGTCAGGTCGGTGAGCTTGAACGACGGCTGCCCGGCCCGGTCGCCTGCGGCATGCAGCGGCCATTCGATGCCATCGGGCCGCAGCGCCCAGCAGGCGCGCACGACATCGAGCAGGTCCCAGCGGCTGCAGCTGTTCTGCCATTCGCGGGCATAGGGGTCGATCAGGCAGCGCCAGAACAGATGGCGCGTGACCTCGTCATCGAAGCGGATGCTGTTGTAGCCGACGCCGATGGTGCCGTCGCGCGCCAGTTCGGCTTCGACGGCGGCTGCGAAGTCGGCTTCGCACAGCCCTTCGGCCTGCGCCTGCTGCGGCAAGATGCCGGTCAGCAGCACCGCTTCGGGCTCGGGCAGCCGGTCGTGGGGGGGCTTGCAGAACCACATCACGGGGTCGCCGATTTCGTTCAGCGCCGCATCGGTGCGAAGGCCGGCGAACTGCGAGGGCCGATCGCGGCGCGGCACGCGGCCGAAGGTTTCGTAGTCGTGCCAGAAGAAGCTGTGCGGGAGGGAGGGTCCGGCCATCGGCGGCACGATAGCGCAGGTGGCCGAGGCCGTTTTTGGGGGTCGCAGCCGATACTCGGGCCCCTCGCCGACCCGACCCTCCACGCCCATGCCACGTCTGCCCGAATCCAAAATCCTGCCAATGCGCGATGGGGTGCCCGTGCCCCCGGACCGCACCGCACGCCGGCTGCGGCACGGTTTGTGCATCGCCGCGGCAGGCATGGTTTCCGCAACCTGGGCCGCCCCATCGTCGATGACCCCATCTGCATCTGCATCTGCATCTGCATCTGCATCGTTGTCTGCACCTGCACTCGCCGCCCCGGCGGCCGCGATGGCCACCGCCTGCGACGACTTCGACAACCATGTCAACGGCACCTGGACCACCACCGCCGACCTGCCACCCGATCGCGTCCGCATCGGCAGCTTCGACACGCTGCGCCGGGCCAACGACCAATTGCTGCAAAACGCGCTGACCGAACTGGACGCTGGCGAGCCGCCCAGCAGCCCGGGTCTGCGACTGCTGGCCGCCTACCGCCGCAGCGGCATGGACGAAGCGGCGATCGAAGCCCGCGGGTTGACGGCGGTATCGCCCCTGCTGGCCCGCATCGACGCGGTCGACCGAGAGGGCCTGCCGCGGTTGATGGGCGAGCTGGCGCAGGTCGAAGTCGATGCGCCGCTGTCGATCAATGTCGGCATCGATGCCCGCGACGCCACTCGCCATGTGCTGTCGATCTCGCAAGCCGGGCTGGGCCTGCCCGACCGCGACGACTACTTCCGCAGCGACGCCGACTCGCGCCGCGTGCGCGAGGCCTACCGCCGCCATGCGGCGACGTTGCTGCAAGCCGCCGGTGCCACGGCCGACACCGCTGCGGTCGATGCGCTGCTGGCCTTCGAAACCCGGCTCGCGCAGGCGTCGATGACGCGCGTGCAACGCCGCGACCCGCTGGCCACCTACCACCCGATGACGGTGGCGCAGTTGCAGCAGCAGGCGCCGGGCTTCGACTGGTCGCTCTGGCTGGCGGCCTTCGGTGCCGATGCCGATCTGGTGGCGGCCAAAGCGGCCACGTCCGGTGCCGTCGGTGCCGGCGCTTCCGACAGCGGTGCCGAACGGCCCCCGCTGGTCGTGGCGCAGCCGGCCTTCGCGGCCGCCGTGGCCCAACTGGTGCAGGACACACCCCTGATCGTGTGGCGCGACTACTTGCGGGTGCGCTTGCTGGACGCCACCGCACCCCACCTGCCGAAGCGCCTGGCGCAGTCGCATTTCGACTACCACCGCGGCGCGATACGCGGCCAGAAAACACCACCGCCGCGCGACGAGCAGGTCATCGAGGCCATCGGCGGACGCTACGGCGGTGCGCCTCTGGCCGAAGCACTCGGCGAGCTGTTCGTCTCCAAAGCCTTCTCGCCCCAGGCCCAGGCGCGCGCGTTGCAGATGCTGGACGACATCAAGGTCGCGATGCATGCGCGCATCGACGCCCTGCCGTGGATGGCCGCGCCCACCAAGCGGCTGGCGCAGGCCAAGCTCGATGCGATGACGGCCAAGATCGGCGCGCCGCAGCGCTTCAAGACCTATGCGGGGTTGACGCTGGAGCCCGACGACTATGCCGGCAACCTGCTGCGCGTGAATGCCTGGAACAACCAACGGCGGCTGCGAGAGCTGGCACAGCCGGTCGACCGCACGCAGTGGAACACCAGCGCGCACATCGTCAATGCTTTCGCGGCCAGCGGCAACCAGATCGTGTTTCCGGCCGGCATCCTGCAGCCGCCGTTCTTCGATGCCCAAGCCGACGACGCCAGCAACTACGGCGCCATCGGCATGGTGATCGGCCACGAGATCACGCACCACTTCGACGACCGCGGGCGCCAGTTCGATGCGGTCGGCAACCTGCGCGACTGGTGGTCCGCAGCCGATGTGACGGCCTACAAGACCCGCGCCGATCAGGTGGCGGCGCTGTACGACGGCTACGAGCCGGTTCCTGGCACCCGCATCGACGGCCGGCTGACCCTGGGCGAGAACATCTCGGACCTGGGCGGCCTGCAGATCGCCTACGACGGCCTGCAGATCGCATTGGCGCGCGAGCGCAAGCGCCTGGGCGGCGGGCCGCTGCCGCTGCTCGACGAACAGACCCCCGAGCAGCGCTTCTTCACCGCCAACGCCATCGTCTGGCGCAGCAAGACGCGCAACGAGGCGCTGGTGGACCAGCTGCGCACCGACGGCCATTCGCCGGGCCGCTGGCGCGTGCTGGCACCGATGTCGCAGAGCCGCGCCTTTGCGCAGGCCTTCGGGTGCAAAGCCGGCGATGCGATGGTGGCACCGCAGCCGATCGAGGTCTGGTAGTGCCGAGCGTCCAGTCGGCCTGCCGATAATCGGCACCCGAGCCGCAGCCGCGGCGCCGAACCGGAGACCGCCCGCATGACCCGCATCCACAATTTCAGCGCTGGCCCCGCCGCGCTGCCCGAGCCGGTGTTGCGGCGCGCTGCCGAAGAGATGCTCGACTGGCACGGGTCGGGGATGTCGGTGATGGAGATGAGCCACCGCGGCAAGGAGTTCATCGGCATTGCCGAGCAGGCCGAAGCGCTGCTGCGCGAACTGCTCGCCATTCCCGCCGGCTACAAGGTGCTGTTCATGCAGGGCGGCGCCATTGCCGAAAACGCGATCGTGCCGATGAACCTGCTGCGGGGCAAACGCAGCATCGACTTCATCGACACCGGCGAGTGGAGCAAAAAGTCGATCAAGGAAGCGCAGAGGTACGCAGCCGTCAATGTGGCGGCCACTGCAAAGGAGAGCGGCTACACCACGATTCCGCCGCGCGCCGACTGGCGGCTCGACCCCGACGCCGCGTATGTGCACATCTGCAGCAATGAAACCATCGGCGGTGTCGAGTACCCCGACCCGCCCGATGTGGGCAGCGTGCCGCTGGTGGCCGACATGTCCAGCAGCATCCTGTCTCGCCCGGTCGACGTGTCTCGATACGGCGTCATCTACGGCGGCGCGCAGAAGAACATCGGCCCGGCCGGCCTCACGCTCGTCATCGTGCGCAAAGACCTGCTTGGCCAGGCGTTGCCGATCACTCCGTCGGCCTTCGACTGGAAGACGGTGGCCGACAACGACAGCATGTACAACACCCCGCCCACCTATGCGATCTACATCGCCGGGCTGGTGTTCCAGTGGATCAAGGACCAGGGCGGACTGGCCGGCATGGAGGCGCGCAACCGCAAGAAGGCCGACCTGCTGTATGACTTTCTGGACGGCAGCCGGTTCTTCAGCAGCCCGGTCGCGCGCGAGGTGCGCAGCCTGATGAATGTGCCGTTCAAGTTGGCCGATGAAAAACTGGACGCGGTCTTCCTCAAAGGCGCAGAAGCGGCTGGCATGGTGCAGTTGAAGGGCCACCGCAGCGTCGGCGGCATGCGGGCGTCGATCTACAACGCGATGCCGATCGACGGGGTGCAGGCCTTGGTGAGCTACATGCAAGCCTTCGAGCGCGAACATGGCTGAGCCGCTGCCGATCCGGCTCTACAACCAGATCTCGGCGCGCGGGCTGTCGCAACTGCCACCGGAGCGCTATCACGCGGCGCATGACGTGGCCGATCCGGTGGCAATCCTGCTGCGCAGTGCCGACCTGCATGGCACCGAGTTCCCGGCCAGCGTGCGCGCGGTGGGCCGCGCCGGAGCCGGCACCAACAACATCCCGGTGGCAACGCTCAGTGCGCGCGGCATTCCCGTCTTCAACACCCCGGGTGCCAACGCCAATGCGGTCAAGGAATTGGTTTTGGCCGGCATGCTGCTGGCGGCGCGCAACCTGGCGCCGGCATTGGCGTTCACCGCGTCACTGGACACTTCTGCACCCAACCTGGACGAACGCGTCGAGAGCGGCAAGAAGGCCTTCGCGGGCTATGAATTGCAGGGGCAGACGCTCGGC
>JBDSMV010000114.1:0-5121 GCA_039915715.1 Rubrivivax sp.
AGGCAGGCGAGATGCGGCGACCGGTCGGCGGCGCGCGGAGTCGGATGCTGGTTCAATGCAGGGCCTTGGTGTCTGGTGACTGGGGGCCAAATCTTGTCAGCGATCCGGGTGCAGCGACCGTCTTGTCGGCAAGGCCATTCGCGACGCATTTCTCGGGCCGTGTCACTTTCTCGATCGGCAACGATCACCGCAAACCGACGCCGACCTTGTTACCGCGTTCTTCAATCCGATCCGAATTCCAAGGAGCCAACCGCATGCGCTACAAATCCCTCGGCCGCACCGGCCTGTTCGTTTCCGAGTTGTGCCTGGGCACGATGACCTTCGGCGGCGGCAGCGGCATCTGGAGCCAGATCGGTGGCCTGCAGCAGGCCGAGGCCGAGCGGTTGGTCGGCCAGGCCATCGATGCCGGAGTCAACTTCATCGACACCGCAGACGTCTATTCCGGCGGCTTGTCCGAGCAGATCACCGGCCAAGCCCTGAAGAACCTGAAAGTGCCGCGGGACCAGGTCGTGGTGGCCACCAAGGTGTTCGGTGAAACCGGTTCGGGACCGAACCAGCGCGGCGCGTCGCGCAGCCACCTCCTGGCTGCGGTCCGCGCGAGCCTCGAACGCCTGCATCTCGACCACATCGACCTCTACCTGATCCACGGCTTCGACCCCGCGACGCCGATCGAGGAAACGCTGCGCGCGCTCGACACACTGGTGCAGCACGGGCATGTGCGGCATGTGGGCGTCTCCAACTGGGCCGCGTGGCAGATCGCCAAGGCGCTCGGCATCAGCGAGCGGCTCGGGCTGGCGCGTCTGGAATCGCTGCAGGCCTACTACACGCTCGCCGGCCGCGATCTGGAACGCGAGCTGGTGCCGATGCTGGCCAGCGAGGGCTTGGGACTGATGGTCTGGAGCCCGCTGGCCGGTGGGTTGCTGAGTGGCAAGTTTCAGACGCAAGCGGGGGCCAACGAAGCGGGCAAGGGCAAGGGCAAGGGCAAGGGCAAGGGCAGCGGGCAGGGCAAGGGGCAGGACGAGGGCCGGGGCCCGTCCAACGGCGCCGAGGCCGGCAGTCGCCGCAGCAGCTTCGACTTCCCGCCGGTGGACCCGCCGCGCGCCGATGCCTGCATCGACGCCATGCGACCGATCGCCGCGGCGCATGGAGTCTCGGTGGCGCAGGTGGCGCTGTCGTGGTTGCTGCACCAGCCAGTGGTGACGAGCGTGATCGTCGGCGCCAAACGGCCCGAGCAGCTGGCCGAGAACCTGGCCTGTGTCGATCTGCAGCTGAGCGCTGACGACCTGTCGGCGCTGGACGAGGCCAGCCGGCTGCCGGCGGAGTATCCCGGCTGGATGCTCGAACGCCAGGGCGGCCATCGTCGCCAGCAACTTGTCGATGCGGCAGCGCCAGTCGTTCACGCTGCCGCACCCCCGACCGCCGACTAGCCAGACCCTCCCGAGCATCGGCTGGCGGTTGCTGCAGTCCCCAGGGGACCACAGCAACCGGCAGCTTTGCTCACTCGACCCGTATGCGTGCCGGCAGCTTGAATTCGAAGCCGCTGTAGGCGATGTTCTCCAACCCCTCGGGATGCAGGTAGGGCGCTGTCGCTGGGTACACGAAGACCCGCTTGCGCCCGGCGATCTGCCACAGCGCCTGACCCGGCAGGTCGCAGTGGTAGTGCACCGTGGCGCCCGGCGACGGGATCAGGATGCCCATCTTCAGGTCACGCGGCACGAAGTCCGGCACATGCTGCGCCAGTTCGGCATAGGCCGCCTGCAGCAACTCGCCGTAGCGCGGGTCCACCGTGGCCACGTCGCGCAGGTTCAACCACAAGCTGTGGGCGCCGATGGCGTCGATCACCTGCAACCCCGGCACGCCGCCAATGGTGCCTTCGCGCCAGCGCCGCCGCGCATCGTCCTGCCCGCTGGTCTGTACCAAGCCGTAATGTGCGGGCGGGCAGCGCTCGATCAGTTCGGCGAGAGCAGGCAGGCTGAACAGCGGCTGCTCGTGCAGCCGGTGGCCGATGCACAGCATCTGTCGTCCCCAGCCGGTGGTGAACTGGGGTGGCCATTCGCCAAGGATCGGGGCGGTCATCGCAGGGTCTCGGCACGGGGGGTGCACGAAGATAGCGGACGCCGATGGCGTTGCGACGCGGCTGCGGTCCGACAAGGCGGTGCGACCACGCAAAGTGCGCAATCCGCGCCCCTCCGCGTCGGGGTTCGCCCGGTGCCCGCAGCCGTCAGCTTTGGCTTCCCCGAAAATTTGCGGTGCGCGCTGGCGGACAGGGCGGGATTCGAACCCGCGGAGGGCTGTTAACCCTCACATGCTTTCCAGGCATGCGACTTAAACCGCTCATCCACCTGTCCGTGCCAGCCGGAATTCTAAGGGGCGGCCTCAGGGCAGAGAAGACGGCGCGACGGCGTGCTCGCGCAGCCAGTCCATCAGCACGAACTCGAGTGCCTTCGCATGCGTGCTCTCCAGCACCACCGGCGGTGCGCAGCCCGCTTCGTAGGCTTCGCGCCAGCGCAAGGCGCACACGCACCACCGGTCGCCGGGCTTCAGGCCCGCGAAGCGATGGGCCGGCCGGGGCGTGATGAGGTCGTTGCCGCGTTCCATCTGGAAGTTGAGGAACGCGACCGTGACTTTGACGCAGACCACGTGGCTACCAGCGTCCTGCGCGTCGGTGTGGCAACAGCCGTCGCGCGTCCAGCCAGTCAGCGGATCGAACGAGCAGGCCACCAGCGGGGTGCCCAGCACGTTGAGCACGGCACCGACCTGGTTCGGATGGCCCAGTCCGGTTCGATCCGCCGCCATCAGCGCGGCACCTTGTCGCTCTTGATGAGCGCCATCGAGGTCGCGATCAGCCCCGCCACTTCGCTCATGTTTCCGGGAACGATCAGGGTGTTGGTCTTCTGCGCCAGTTGCGCGAAAGCTTCCACCGCCTTCTCGGCCACCTTCAGTTGCACCGCCTGCTCGCCACCCGGCTCCTGAATCGCGGCCGCCACCTTGCGGATGGCGTCAGCGTTGGCTTCAGCCACAGCCACGATCGCAGCGGCCTCACCCTGCGCATTGTTGATCTCGGCCTGCTTCTCGCCTTCACTGCGCGCGATGAACGCTTCGCGTTCGCCGGTGGCGATGTTGATCTGTTCTTGCCGCCGGCCCTCTGATGCCGCGATCAGCGCACGCTTCTCGCGTTCGGCAGTGATCTGCGCCTGCATCGCATGCAGGATCGCCGCCGGCGGCGTCAGGTCCTTGATCTCATAGCGCAACACTTTCACGCCCCAGGTCAGTGCGGCTTCGTCCAGCGCATTGACCACGCTGGCATTGATCAGCTCGCGCTCTTCGAAGGTCTTGTCCAATTCCATCTTGCCCACCACGCTGCGCAACGTGGTCTGCGCCAACTGGGTAATGGCGGTCAGATAGTCCGACGACCCATAGCTGGCGCGCATCGGGTCGGTGACCTGGAAGTACAGGATGCCGTCGACCTGCAACTGCGTGTTGTCCTTGGTGATGCAGACCTGGCTCGGCACATCCAGCGGTACCTCTTTCAGCGAGTGCTTGTAGGCCACGCGGTCGACGAACGGGATCACGAACTTGAGTCCGGGAGTCAGCGTGCGGTCGTACTTTCCCAGCCGCTCGACCACCCAGGCGTTCTGCTGCGGCACGATCTTGAAGGTCTGGACGATGAAGATGACGGCGATGACCGCCAGCACGATTGCGATTTCCATGGATTCTCTTTTGCAGCTCCGGTTCTTCGGTGAGTGATTTGATGCGTTCTGCGATGCAGGCGGGGGGTGAGGTCGGGGCGGTCAGCGGGCCGGTGCAGGTGTCACCTGCAGTTCATTGCCGTCCAGCGCCACGATCACATGGGCACCGGGCAGAGGCAACCCGCTTCCGGCATAACGCACCGCCCAGGCCGCGCCCCGGTACAGCACCCGCGCCGAGTCGTCGGCTCCCCATGCCGGCACATGCACGGTTTGCCCGATGTCGATGTTGACATCGCGGTTGCGGTCGGCCGCAGGCTGGTGTGCGTTCTTGCCCCGTGAGGCGTGCCACAGCGCCGTGGCGCCACCGCCCACCACCGCAGCGACCGCGATCTGCGCGGTCGTCGCCAGCCCCAGGTGCGCGGCAATGGCACCGGCCACGCATCCCAGCGCCACCATCAACAGGTAGAAGGTGCCAGTGGCCAATTCGGCCGCCACCAGCACGCCGGTAAGGAGCCACCACAGGGTCGGGGAGCTGAAGTTCATCGCGGAGTCTCGCTCAAATCAAGGGCGCGTCGGGCTCATCGATCGCCGGTCAGTGTAGTCACTGCGCCGCGCCTACACTGCGCGCACTTCTTGCTTCCCGGGCACGCGCCGAATGATCCGCTTCCGCTTTCCGATCGTCATCATCGACGAGGACTTCCGCTCCGAGAACACCTCCGGTCTGGGCATCCGCGCGCTGGCCGATGCCATCGTCAAGGAAGGCTTCGAGGTGCTGGGCGCCACCAGTTATGGCGACCTGAGCCAGTTCGCGCAACAGCAGAGTCGCGCCAGCGCTTTCATCCTGTCGATCGACGACGAAGAGTTTAAGGGCGGCCCCGATGTCGACCCGGCGGTGTTGAACCTGCGCAAGTTCATCGAAGAGATCCGCTTCAAGAACGCCGACATCCCGATCTACATCTACGGCGAGACGCGCACCAGCCAGCACATCCCCAACGACATCCTGCGTGAGCTTCACGGCTTCATCCACATGTTCGAGGACACGCCGGAGTTCGTGGCCCGGCACATCATTCGTGAAGCCCGCAGCTATCTGGACGGCCTGGCGCCGCCGTTCTTCAAGGCGCTGATGGACTATGCGCAGGACGGCTCGTACAGCTGGCACTGCCCCGGTCACAGCGGCGGCGTCGCATTCCTGAAAAGCCCCGTCGGGCAAATGTTTCATCAGTTCTTCGGCGAAAACATGCTGCGCGCCGATGTATGCAACGCAGTCGACGAACTGGGGCAACTGCTCGATCACACCGGGCCGGTCGCCGCGTCGGAGCGCAACGCGGCGCGCATCTTCAACGCCGATCATTGCTTCTTCGTCACCAACGGCACGTCGACGTCGAACAAGATCGTCTGGCATACGACGGTGGCGCCCGACGATATCGTCGTC
>JBDSMV010000124.1:0-4004 GCA_039915715.1 Rubrivivax sp.
ATCGCGCTGATGCTGGCGATCGGCATGCTGTCGGGCTACATGATCCTGCAGTATTCGCAGGTGCGATCTGCCTACCCGCAGCGGATCGTCGGGCGTGCGCTGGCGCTGTTCACGATGTCGATGTTTCTCGGCGTCGCGGTGATGCAATGGTTCACAGGCCTGATCGCGTCGATCGCCAAGTCGCAAGGTGTCGACATCTTCGCGCCCGTGCTGCTGACCATCGCCGCGCTGCTGGTGATCGGCGCGATGACATTCGCCTGGTTGCCGCGTGCGCCGACGGGGGTGGCGGCGAGCGAGGCAATCTGACCGCGCATCTTCATCGCGAACAACTCGAAGGCACCCTCGCCTTTGTAGGCTGTCGGCTAAATTGGACCCTGGCCGCCTTTGGTCCTCTTCGTGACCAGTCGATCAGTCGGTCGAGGGTCTTCCACAGATCCACGGTCCCCGACTCAGCCGAGCCGTTGCGGGCGGCATGGCCCTCCAGGCGCGTGCTCGCGAGGTCTCGGTCCCTTCAAAAAGCGGTCCTGGTTCGCGACATGCTTCAGCGACGTCCCGGGTGGCTCATCCTTTGAGCCAGCCGTAGGTCACGATGACATCATCAACTCTCACGGGTTCGCGCGATCCCGGAGCCGGAAGCCTATGACCTCATGCTGGCGGACCTGGGAGCGGTGGGCTTCATCGCACGTCGCCGTCGCAAGGCCTGCCTGCGCAGGTGACACGGCGCCCCGGTCCATTCGACACCCTACCCGGCGACGAGCAGCGACCGCGAGCACGGCGACCACTCGGGCTCGCGGCCGCGCTTGCGGCCCCGAACCCACCCGTCAGGGGACGATCAAGGGATGCTCAGCTGGCCGCGCTCGTCGACGCGCGCTTGCTGCGTGCGGCCGTCGATCGAATAGGTCACCCACAGCGTCTTCTTCGCGCCGGGCGCCGGGTCCGCACCCAGCAGATCGCCATCGACGAAAGCTTCGAGCCGATCGTTGTAGACGCGCTTGCGCAGCAGCCCGGTGACGTCGCGCTTGCGGGAGCCGCTGCCGTAAGTGGCGCTGATGATGCGCAACGTCGCCGGTGCCGCCGTAGTGCCGCTGGCGGCAAACGCGACCTCACCATTCCAGTTGGCGACGAAGGTGCCGCGCTGGCCCCACGCACCACCGCGCCAGGCGCGGAAGTCCGAGCCATCGACAACCTGGCCTTGTGCGAACTCGAACATGCGGATGTTGTCGTCGCGGCCGCGGGCAAAGATGCGCAGCGACTTTTTCTTGCCGGGGTCCGGATCGATACCGAAGGAGCGGCGTGAAACACGCATCTCATCGTCGGAACGGGCCAGGTCGCGCAAGCGATCGGTCACGTCTACGTTGCGGCGTGCGGTGCCGTACAAGGCTTGCAGCACGCGGTAGTCGCCTTCGTCGCGCCCCCTGGCATCACGTCGACCGGCATCCGGGCCTTGCGAGCCGGGCCAGGCGGCGCGGTAAGCCGGGTCGCCGAAGCCACCACCGCTCCAGCCGCTGAACTGGCTGCCGTCAACGACGCCGTTCTCGGCGTAGTCGAAGGTGTGGGTCTGACCGTCGCGGCTGCGGGCGAAGATGCGCAGGGTCTTGATTTGGCCCGGATCAGGGTCGTTGTCGAACGTGGCATTGCCCAGGCGTATGCTGCGATCGGCCTTGGCCAATTCACGAAGCCGCGCCGTGACGTCGAGATTGGCGCGTGACGTGCCATACCGCGCCTGCAGGATCTGGTAGTCGCCTTGATCGGCTGCGTTGTTGCCGGGAACGTTGTTGGGCGAAGTGGCGCCGACCATCCCACCGCCGCCCTGCCAACCACCCCGGAAGTTGTGGTCGCCGAAGTTGCCACCGGCCCAACCGGTGAACTGCGCCCCGTTCAGTACGCCGCCTTCGGCTACGTCCAGCGTGCGCACCTGGCCATCACGGCCGCGCGCAATGACACGCAACATCTTGGGCTGACCCGGATCGGGATCGGCGCCGAACGTCTCGTTGCGCAGCGCGAAGATACGGTCCGCGCGGGCCAGCTCACGCAAGCGCGGGGTCACGTCGATGTGCGCGCGGGCCGTGCCGTAGAAGGCTTGAAGGATTTGATATTCGCCATCGTCGCGACCGTTGGCGTTGGGGGACTGCGCCCACGATGGTATCGCGAGCACGAGCGCCACGACGACACCCAAGCAGGCACGGGCCCAACTGTTGATCAAATGCATGAGGTTTCTCCTGTGATCCGCCCTTCAACGGGCGGGCGGCAGTTCCGGCTGACCGCGGAAATTCGACAGAGCGGATGAATGGCAACGCGCACACGGAACCATCGCGGAAAAGTATCGACCTCCGATGCCGAGCCGAACAAAAACAGCGCGACTCGCGCCGCGCTGCCCGTCCAGTGGCGTTAGCGCGTGACGCGGTTCCAGGCAGCACGCGTGGCGTGCTTGGCTTCGTCCCAGGTCAGGCGGGATTCACCCTTGACGCGTTCCCAATCTGCGGCCAGCGTCGGCTCCGCGGCGTCGAAACTGCCACCGTGCTTTGAACGACCGTCGTAGCCCAGTGCATAGGCCGAGCGGTAGTCGTCATAACTGCGCGATTGCAATGCATACGCCGAACGGCCGTGGGCCGTCGACCAGTACGCGTCTTCAGCCGTCGGGTTGACGGCGCCGCCCACGGCTTCGCCTGCTGAGTTGCCCGCCACGGCGCCGATGGCAGCACCTGCCGCCATGCCCACCGGTCCACCGACAGCGCCGACGGCAGCGCCCGCCAGCGCACCACCGCCCGCGCCGACACCGCTGCTCAGGTTGTGGTCGTGCACCCGGTCACCCGCCTTGGGGTTGGCAACTTCGCCGGCGCCCTTGCCGGTCAAGCCACCTGCCACCGCACCGATCGCAGCACCCGCGGCCATGCCGATCGGACCGCCGGCGGCACCCGCCGCAGCGCCGGCCAGTGCACCTCCCGATGCGCCGACACCCGTGCTCAGGTTGTGCTCATGAAGATCGTCCGTGCGCTTGGGATTGACCACTTCGGACGCGCCCTTGCCGGCCACGCCGCCGCTCACGGCACCGATCGCGGCACCCGCGGCAATGCCGAGCGGGCCCGCGACCGACCCCACCGCTGCACCAGCCAGCGCGCCGCTCGAAGCGCCGACGCCGGTGCCGAGGTTGTGCTCACTCAGTTCGTCCGCACGCTTCGGGTTGACGACTTCGGAAGCGCCCTTGGCCGCCATGCCGCCGGTCACCGCGCCAAGGGCTGCACCGGCAGCCATGCCGATCGGGCCGCCGACAGCACCGATGGCGGCACCCGCGACAGCGCCACCGGAGGCGCCCGCGCCCTTGCCGAGGTGGTGCTCGGCGAGGTCATCGCCGGCCTTGGGATTCACGACTTCGGCGGCGCCCTTGCCGGCCATGCCGCCGGTGGCCGCACCAATCGCCGCGCCCGCAGCCATGCCGATCGGGCCGCCGACGGCGCCGATTGCTGCACCGGCCATGGCGCCACCACTGGCGCCGGCGCCCGTGCCCAGCTTGTGGTCGGTCAGGTCGTCCTCGATCGACGGGTTAACGGCTTCAGCCGCGCCACGACCGGCCATGCCGCCGGTGACTGCGCCGATGGCCGCGCCTACGACCGCACCGACTGGGCCGCCGACGGCGCCGATCGATGCACCGGTCACGGCGCCTGCACTGGCGCCAACACCCGTGCCCACCTTGTGTTCTTCAGGCGCACCGCCTTCGGTCGGGTTGACCTGCTCGGCCAGGCCTTTGCCGCCAAGTGCGCCGACGATGCCGCCGACGATGCCGCCGGCGATGGTGCCGATGGGGCCGACGACGGAACCGATGGCAGCGCCTGCTACGGCGCCGCCGGATGCGCCGATGCCAGTGCCCAACGGGTGCGCACCCGGCTCATCGGTGATGGGGTCACGATTCTGAGGATTCTTGTCGGACATGATGGTCTTTCCGTAGTGGAGTCGATTGGGATGACGCCCCGTCGCGGCGCGCCGCGATCTTTTTGGGGAAGCGCCAT
>JBDSMV010000177.1:0-4560 GCA_039915715.1 Rubrivivax sp.
GCGAGTTGTGCGCGGCCGGCGTGCCGGCGCTGCTGGTGCCGCTGGTGCTCAGCACCACCTCGCACCAGCGCGACAACGCACAGTGGATGGCGAGGCAGGGCGCGGCCATCCACTTGCCGCAGGAACAGTTGGCACCGCAGTCACTCGCCGACGCGCTGTCCAAGCTCGATCGCGCCGCGTTGTTGGCACTAGCGACGCGCGCCCGCAGCCTGGCGCGGCCACAAGCTGCGGCGCGCGTGGCCGACAGGATCGAGGCGCTGGCGTCCAAGACCCTCGGCAGGACGAAGGACCAGCGATGAAGCATGCCCTGCAACACCTCCATTTCGTCGGCATCGGCGGTGCCGGCATGAGCGCGGTGGCCGAGATCCTGCTCGGCCTCGGCTACCGCATCAGCGGCTCCGACCTCGACGACAGCGCTGTCACGCGCCGCCTGCGTGCGATGGGCGCCGTGGTGCACCTGGGTCATGGCGCCGACCATGTGCCGGACAGTGCGCAGGCGGTGGTGGTGACGGCTGCTGCCAACGAAGACAACCCCGAGATCGCCGCTGCCCGTGCGCGCGGGCTGCCGGTGGTGCCGCGCGCGGCGCTGCTGGCCGAGTTGATGCGGCGCCAGCTGGGCATCGCCATCGCCGGCACCCACGGCAAAACCACCACCACGGCGCTGGTGGCACGGATGCTGATCGAAGCCGGGCTCGACCCGAGTTATGCGGTCGGTGGCCGGGTGCTGGGTCCGCACGGGGATGCCGATGCACCCGCGGGAGGCCGCAACGGCCGCCTCGGCCAGGGCGACTTCATCGTGGTCGAAGCCGACGAGAGCGACGCGTCGTTCCTGCTCCTGAACCCGGTGCTGGCGGTGGTCACCAACATCGACGCCGACCACCTTCAGACCTATGACCACAGCCTCGAACGGTTGCAGGACGCGTTCGTCACATTCATCCACCGGCTGCCGTTCTATGGCGTTGCCGTGGTGTGCAGCGACGACCCCGGGGTGCAGGCGGTGCTGCCGAGGTTGCAGCGGCCGGTGCGCCGCTATGGACTCGATGCCGGTGCCGATGTGCGGGCGGTCAATGTCCGTGCGCGGCCGGATGGGTTCGATGGTGCGAGCGGTCACGTGGGTGCGGGCGGCATGGCCTTCGATCTGCAGCGAGCGGGCCATCCCGACCTGCCGCTGACGTTGAATCTGGCCGGCCTGCACAACGTCCGCAACGCGCTCGCCGCCATTGCGGTGGCAGTTGAGCTGCGCTTGCCCGATGCCGCGGTGCAACGCGCCTTGCATGGCTTTCACGGCGTCGGGCGGCGTTTCGAACGCCATGGCGATCTGCCCACCGCCGACGGCGGGCACTACACCCTGGTCGATGACTACGGCCACCACCCGGTGGAGCTGGCGGCGGTGCTGGCGGCAGCGCGCGGCGCGTTCACCGGGCGGCGCATCGTGCTCGCTTTCCAGCCGCACCGCTACAGCCGCACACGCGACTGCATGGCCGAATTCGTCAGCGTCTTCAACGGCTTCGACGTGTTGTTGCTGGCACCGGTCTACGGCGCCGGCGAAGCGCCGATCGCCGGTGCCGACGGCCAGGCCTTGATGCAGGCCGCGCAGACGGCGGGCCATCCCCAGGCGGCATGGGTCGACGACGTCGACAGCCTGGCGCGGGCCATCGTTGCGACCGCGCGCGATGGCGATGTGGTGCTGACCATGGGTGCCGGCTCGATCGAGTCGGTGCCGCAGCAGTTGCAGGCGCTGGCTGCAGCACGCAACGAGTCTGCGGGGGTCGGCGCATGAACATCCGCACGGAAGGCGTCATGTCGCCCATCGACGTGCGCCAACTCGGCAAGGTGGCGGTGCTGATGGGCGGCAGCAGTGCCGAACGCGCGGTGTCGTTGATGTCAGGCAACGGCGTGCTGGACGCGCTGCGCAGCCAGCGCGTCGATGCGATGGCGTTCGACCCTTCGGAACGCGGTCTGCACGAATTGAAGGCCGACGGCATCGACCGCGTCTTCATCGCGCTGCACGGCCGCCATGGCGAAGACGGCAGCGTGCAGGGCGCGCTCGAACTGCTGGGCATTCCCTACACCGGCTCCGGCGTGATGGCGTCGGCGCTGGCGATGGACAAGGTCATGACCAAGCGACTGTGGCGTGCGGACGGGCTGCCGACGCCGGACTGGGTCAGCCTGGACACCGCATCGCAAACGCCGCAGCACACCCGCTCGGTGCCCGACACGCTGGGCCTGCCGCTGATCGTCAAGCCGCCGCACGAAGGCTCGTCGATCGGTGTCACCAAGGTGATCGGTTATTCGCAGATGCAGGACGCGGTGATGCTGGCCGCGCAGCACGACGCCGAGGTGCTGTGCGAACAGTTCATCGACGGCATCGAGCTGACCTGCCCGGTGATCGGCGATGGCGCCAGCGCCCGGGTCTTGCCCGTCGTGCGAATCGACGCCCCCAGTGGCAACTACGACTTCGAACACAAATACCACAGCGACGACACCGGCTACACCTGCCCGAGCGGGCTGCCGGCAGCCGAAGCAGCCGACGTGCAACGCCTGACGCTCGCGGCCTACCGCAGCCTGAACTGTCGCGGCTGGGGCCGCGCCGACCTGATGCTGCGGCTGGCCGATCGCAAGCTCTTTCTGCTGGAGATGAATACCAGCCCCGGCATGACCAGCCATTCGCTGGTGCCGATGTCGGCGGCGGCCGCCGGCATCTCCTATGCGCAGTTGTGCGTGCAACTGGTGGCCGGCGCCAGCCTCGACAGCCGCCGCCCGAGCCGGGTCGTGCCATGACCGAGGCCGCTGCGCTGAACCCGGGCAGCACCCGCGTGCGCATGCCTCGCGCCGCGCGCCGGCCGGAGCCGCCGGCGCCGCTGCCGGCCGACGTGCGGCTGATGAACGCCATCGCCGGCGCCATCTTCGTGCTGGCTGCAGCCGGCGCGGTGGCCGCCGGGGTGCTGTGGCTGACGCGGTCGCCACTGTTCCCGATCCGCACCATCACCATCGACGGTGAGTTGGCGCGCAACAGCGTGCCCACCATCCGCGCCAATGCCACGCCCGGGCTGGCGGGCAACTTCTGGAGTGTCGACCTGCAGAAGAGCCGCACCGCGTTCGAGTCGGTGCCGTGGGTGCGGCGCGCGGTGGTGCAACGGGTGTTCCCCGACCGGTTGCGCGTGACTTTGCAGGAACACCGCGCTGCGGCGCTGTGGGAAGGCCCGCGCGCAGGAGCCAGCCCCGACCGGCTCGTCAACGAACAGGGCGAAGTGTTCGCCGCCAACCTCGGCGATGTCGAGGACGACCACCTGCCGGTGTTGGCCGGCCCCGACGGCCATGCCGGCGAGATGCTGCTGATGCTGCGGCGGCTGCAGCCGGTGCTGGGGCCGTTGGAGCTGCACATCGAGCGGCTGCTGTTGACCGCACGCGGCTCTTGGCGCGCCGACCTGGACAGCGGGGCCAAGCTCGAGATGGGCCGCGGCACAGTCGACGAGATCGCCGCGCGCACCGCGCGCTTCGCCCGCACGCTGACGCAGGTCACCGACCGCTGGCAGCGCCCGCTGGAATACGCCGACCTGCGCCACGCCGACGGCTATGCAGTGCGGCTGCGCGGGGTCTCGACCACGCCCGAGATGACGCAGGCGCAATTCATGAAGCAAGCGGCCGCGCAGGCCAAGGCCGCTGCGGCAGCTGCGGCGAGGGCAGCGAAAGCGGCCCAAGCGGCGGCAGCCCGCAAAGCCAAAGCGCCGGCTGTCGGCACCCATTGACCCGAAAGCAGTTCTTGCAGATGAAACCCGCAAACCCACATTTCACGACACCTTGCGCCACAGAAGGAGCCCACTGACATGGCCAAGGAATACAAGGAAATGGTCTTCGGGCTCGACATCGGCACCGCCAAGGTGATGGTGGTGGCGGCCGAGGTCATGCCCGGTGGGGGCTTGCGCGTGGCCGGACTCGGCGTGGCGCCGACGCACGGTCTGAAACGCGGCGTGGTGGTCAACATCGACGCCACCGTGCAGAGCATCCAGCAGGCCTTGAAAGAGGCCGAGATGATGGCCGCCTGCAAGATCACGAGCGTCTACACCGGCATCACCGGCAGCCACATCCGTGGCCAGAACTCGACCGGCATGGTGATCGTGCGCGACAACCGCGAGGTGACCCCGGTGGACGTGGCGCGGGTGGTGGAAACCGCCAAGGCCATCAACATCCCGAACGACCAGCGACTGCTGCTGGTGGAGCCGCAGGAGTTCGTGATCGATGGCCACGAGGTCAAGGAGCCGGTCGGCATGAGCGGCAGCCGGCTCGAGGTCAAGGTCCACATCGTCACCGGCGCGCAGAGCGCAGCCGAGAACATTTTGAAGTGCGTGCGCCGCTGCGGGCTCGAAGTCGAACGTTTGGTTTTGAACCCGTCCGCCAGCGCCGCGTCGGTGCTGACCGAAGACGAGATGATGCTGGGCGTGGCGGTGGTCGACATCGGCGCCGGCACCACCGACGTGCAGATCTACACCGACGGCAGCGTGCGCCACACCGCAGTGATTCCGATTGCCGGCGACCTCATCACCAGCGACATCGCGATGG
>JBDSMV010000218.1:0-2961 GCA_039915715.1 Rubrivivax sp.
GAATAGCGATCGCCCCGCCCGGCCCAGATCGGCGCGATCGCCGCGGCGATCTGCGCGTCGCTGAACGGTTCGCCGTCGGCGCCAGTGCCACGCAGCAGCGCGCGCAGGTCGTGCCCCTGGCTTGCGAACAGGCACAGGAACAGCTTGCCCTCGGTGGACAAGCGGGCGCGGTTGCAGTCGCCACAAAACGCTTTTGTGACGCTGCTGATGACGCCGACCTCGCCGCGCCCGTCGGCATAACGCCAACGTTCGGCAGTCTCACCCGGCGCGCTCGGCGGCAGCGGTTGCAGCGGAAACACCGCCGACAGGCGCTGCAGCAATTCGGCCGAGGGGAGCACCTCGTCCATGCGCCAGCCGTTGGTGGCGCTGACATCCATGTACTCGATGAAGCGCAGCACCACCTGCGGCCCATAGTGGTCGCGCAGATGACGGGCCAGCGGCACGATCTGGTCGTCGTTGGTGCCGCGCTTGACCACCATATTGACCTTGATGGGGCCGAAGCCGACCTTCAGCGCCGCGTCGATGCCAGCCAGCACATCGGACACCGGGAAATCGACATCGTTCATGCGCCTGAAGACGTCGTCGTCCAGCGCGTCCAGGCTGACGGTGATGCGCTGCAGCCCGGCGTCGCGCAGCGCCTGGGCCTTGCGGGCCAGCAGCGAGGCGTTGGTCGTGAGCGTGATGTCCAGCGGCTCGCCTTCGGGCGTGCGCAGCAGGGCCAGCTGTGCCACCAGCACTTCCAGATGCTTGCGCAGCAGCGGCTCGCCACCGGTCAGGCGCAGCTTGTGCACACCGTGGGCCGCGAACAGCCGCGCCAGGCGCGTGATCTCTTCGAAGCTCAACAGCGACGTTTGCGGCAGGAAGGCATAACGGCTGTCGAAGACCTCCTTCGGCATGCAGTAGCTGCAGCGAAAGTTGCAGCGGTCGGTGACCGAGATGCGCAGGTCGCGCAGTGGCCGGCCAAGTCGGTCGGTCAGTGACCCGACCGGCGACTGCGGGTCGGCGGGCACCTGCGGCTGAGCGGCGCGGTAGCGCAGGTCGGCCAGGGGGATCACATGCGTCGCCATGCCGCAATTGTCACCCGGCCCCGGGACAGCGCGCTGGGCCCGGAACGGCGGCCCGGACGGTCAGGGCCGGATGCCGAGGCCGAAGGACTCGATCGCACTGGCGGGCGGCCGATGCGCGTCGCCCGACGGCGCCGCCTCTGCCGGCATCGCCGATGGCAACACCATGCCGAGACGCCCATCGGCGCGGCGCGCACCGTCGAAGCGTCGGGACCAGTATGTCTGGCGCAAGTCATCGATGCGCACCTGGCTGCCGCTGCGCGGGGCGTGGATGAAGCGCCCGTCGCCGACATAGATGCCCACATGCGAGAACGCACGCCGCATGGTGTTGAAGAACACCAGGTCGCCGGGTTTGAGCTGGTCGCGCGCCACCGCCACCAAGCTGTCGTCGCGGGCCTGCTCGTCGGCGCGCCGGGGCAACACCAGGCCGACGGTGCGCTCGAAGACATAGCGCGTGAAGCCGCTGCAGTCAAAGCCGTCGTCAGCAGAGGCGCCGCCGCGGCGGTAGGGCACGCCCAGAAAGTCCATCGACGCCAGCACCAGGTTCGATGCGCCATCACGCAGGCGTTGCGCCAGGGGGCCAGGCGGCGCCATCGAGGCCCGGGCCGGCGTGCTTTCAGCAACAGCGGTCTTCGACAGCGGCAGCTCAGCAGCCGGGGCGGCCTGTGCGGCAGCTGTCGCCAGGACACAGGCAACTGCCGCAAGCCGATGCAGGAGGGGGGTCATCATGCGCGGCGGACGATAGCAGCGCTGCCACCGCTGCGGGCCGCGAATAACACTCCGTCAACCCGGCAAACCGTGTCAGGATGTACCTCGATCAACCACCGTGCCCGGGTCGCCGCGGGTGCTGCTTCCATGTTCAAAGCCCTTCTGCTCGAAAAGCCCGAGAGCGGCTTCAGCGCCCGCCTCGCCGACCTCGAAGACAGCGCCTTGCCCGATGCCGGGGTCGCTGCGGTGCTGGTGCAGCCCGAGTGGTCGACGTTGAACTACAAGGACGGCCTTGCGCTCTTGAACCGTTCACCGGTGGTGCGCACCTGGCCGATGGTGCCCGGCATCGACGGTGCCGGCACGGTGTTGGAAAGCGCGCACTCGGACTGGAAGGCCGGCGACCGGTTCGTTCACAACGGCTTCGGCGTTGGCGAGACCCACTGGGGCTGCCTGTCGGAACGCGCGCGGCTCAAGGGCGAATGGCTCGTCAAGCTGCCCGACGCTTTCACCACCCGTCAGGCGATGGCCATCGGCACCGCCGGCTACACCGCGATGCTGTGCGTGCTGGCGCTGGAGCGGCATGGCCTCAAGCCCGGCGCTGGCGACGTGCTGGTGACGGGCGCCAGTGGCGGCGTGGGCAGCGTCGCGATCGCGCTGTTGGCGCGGCTCGGTCACACGGTGGTGGCTTGCAGCGGGCAGGCCGATGCGCATGACTACCTGAAAACGCTCGGCGCCACCGATGTGATCGACCGCGCCGAGATGGGTGCGGCCGGCAAGCCGCTGCAGAAGGAACGCTGGGCCGCGGTGGTGGACGCGGTCGGCAGCCACACGCTGGCCAATGCGTTGGCGCAGACGCGCTACGGGGGTGTCGTCGCCGCCTGCGGGTTGGCGCAGGGCCACGACCTGCCGACGACGGTGATGCCGTTCATCCTGCGCGGCGTGACCCTTGCCGGTGTCGACAGCGTGATGGCGCCGCATGCGCTGCGCGTGCGGGCCTGGGGGCGGCTGGCCACCGACCTGGACCTGGAGCTGCTGGAGTCGATGGTCGAGGAAGTGCCGCTGGACGGCGCCATCAAGGCTGCCGAGAAGTTGATGGCGGGGCAGGTACGCGGCCGGGTGGTGGTGCGCATCTGACCCGGAATGGGCAGGCAAGGGGGCAACGGGCAGCGTGCCCACCCGACGACGAGCA